>NZ_JAVCVL010000230.1:0-4088 GCF_032917815.1 Clavibacter sp. MX14-G9D
CGACCGGCACGACCCGCACGACCGGCACGACCCGCACGACCGGCACGACACACCCGATACGTGCTCTCTCAGCACCCGACGCACCAGGGGGACGGCGCTCATGACCCACACGACGCACGACCGCACTCGACCGGCAGACGCTGCGAGCGGATCCGATCGCCTCGATCCCGAGGCTGCTCCACGCGACGGGGCCGACGGCCCGAGACGTCCGCGTCCCAGCGCTCCTCCGGCGCTGACGCGCGGAGCCCGGGTGAGCGCGCTCGTCGCGGTCGGGGTCGTCATCGTCTACATCGCGACGACGATCCTCATGGCCGTCCCGCAGAACGACGCGACCCGTGCGCTCACGGCCCCGGCCCGTCCCTTCTTCTCCCAGCAGTGGAACGTCTTCGCTCCCTCCATCCAGAAGGCGAGCCGCTTCCTCGAGGTCCAGTCGCAGTGGCGCGACGAGTCGGGAGCCCTGGTCAAGAGCGACTGGATCCCGGTGACGGAGTCCGAGTACGGGGCCAGCGAGGGGCAGTTGCAGGGCTCGCGCACCAACAAGCAGAGCGCCAACCTCGTGAAGACGTACATGACCCGCTACCAGGCACTGTCGACCGAGCAGCAGGAGGTGGTGCGCGACACCTTCATCCGACGCACCGAGACGGGCTACGCGGCGAAGACCGCGGACTCGCTCATCGAGCAGCTCTCCGGGCTCGAGGACGGCACGCGGGGCCGCGTGATCTCCTTCCTCCGGCACGAGTACGTGGTGAAGGAGTTCGCGACGTACTGGAGCACGGCCTACTTCGGCCGCGACGTCGAGCGCGTCCGGTGGCGCGTGGTGACCACCCGGCCGAACGACTTCGACCGCCGCCTCGACGACGCCCGGCAGTACGAGCCGTCCGTGCGGACGTTCGGGTGGCGTCACGTCGACGACGTCATCGATCCCCAGGCGCTCAGCGTCTACCAGTCCGTCGTCGAGAGGTACGCACGATGAAGACGAGCACGCGCGACGAGCGTCCGACGCCCGCGGCCGGCTCCTGGGCGGGGCGCGCGCGCTCCGCACGGAGCCGTGCGTCCGCCCAGGACGCGACCCTCCTCCGGTCGCTCCGGACACCCGCGACCTGGCCCCGCGCCGCCGTGGGCTGGCTCACGGAGCGCGAGCACGCCACGTACAGCTTCGCGGCGCTCCGCATCACCCTGGGGCTCGTGATGATCGGCGTCCTGGTGACGAGCTTCGCCGACCGCCACTACCTGTGGGGGGTCGGCTCGCGCTTCGTCGACCCGCTCGTGCGGCTCCGCGACTGGCCCGACCTCTTCGGGAAGCTGTTCTCCAAGACCGACGCCACGCTGTTCGACCTCGCCTACCTCGTGCTCGCCGCCCTCGCCGTGCTGTTCACGCTCGGACTGCGCACGCGGATCGTCACGCCGTTCCTGCTGCTGTTCTGGGTGGGCCTGTCGACGAACAGCACGCTGCTCACCAACGGCGGTGACGTCGTCATGCGGCTCACCCTCTTCTTCGCCCTGTTCGCGGACCTGTCGCGGCACTTCTCGCTCGATGCCGTCCGGCGTCGCCGCGGTCCGGCGCGGCAGCCGGCTGCCTCCCTGGCGGGGATCCGCGCCCTGCTCGCGCGCGTCCCGCGCTTCGTGCCCGTGCTGCTCCACAACACGGCCCTGGTGCTCAGCGCGTACCAGATCATGCTCATCTACGTGAACTCCGCGATCCTCAAGCTGATGGGCGAGGAGTGGCGCGACGGGAGCGCCACCTACTACTCCCTCATGCTCGACGGCTACCGTCCGTGGCCCGCGCTCAACGACCTGCTCGTGCAGATGAGCCTCGGGGTGGTGCTCGCGAGCTTCATGGCCGTGGCGTTCCAGGGGCTGTTCCCGGTGCTGATCCTGTGGCGGCCGTCGCGCATCGTCGCCCTCGTCGTCATCACGGGGATGCACCTGATGATCGGTCTCCTCCTCGGCCTCTGGCCGTTCTCGCTGGCGATGATCGCCCTCGACTTCCTGTTCGTCCGCGATGCCACGTGGCGCCAGGGGATGGCGCTCGCCTCCCGGGTCCGCAGCAGCGCGCCCGGGTGGATCCGCGAGCGGATGCGCCCTGTCGACGAACGGTCCTCGGCCGCTCCCGGTGACGGGTCCGGATCCGGATCCGCCGAGCCCGCCGACGAGCGCATGACGGGGGCCATCGCCCCCGAGGGCGAGGACGCCCCGGGCCGGGTCGCGGCCGATCGCTGACCTCGACGGCCGCCGTGCCCTCCCCGCCGGGAGGACGCGGCGGCCGTCCTCCGCGCCGACCGGCGCGGCCGGACGGTCGGGGGTGCCCGGTATCCTCAGGATCGTGGTCACCGCCCTGTATCGCCGTTACCGGCCAGAGAACTTCGCCGAGCTCATCGGCCAGACGCAGGTGACGGATCCGCTGCGCACGGCCCTCCGCACCAACCGCGTCAACCACGCCTACCTGTTCAGCGGTCCGCGCGGCTGCGGCAAGACCACGTCCGCCCGCATCCTCGCGCGCTGCCTCAACTGCGCGGAGGGTCCCACGGACACCCCCTGCGGCGTGTGCCCGAGCTGCGTCGAGCTGAGCCGCGACGGCAGCGGGTCGCTCGATGTGGTCGAGATCGACGCGGCGAGCCACAACGGCGTCGACGACGCGCGCGACATCCGGGAGCGCGCCGTCTTCGCGCCCGCACGCGACCGGTACAAGATCTTCATCCTCGACGAGGCGCACATGGTCACCCCGCAGGGCTTCAACGCGCTGCTGAAGATCGTGGAGGAGCCGCCGGAGCACGTGAAGTTCATCTTCGCCACCACCGAGCCCGACAAGGTCATCGGCACCATCCGGTCGCGCACGCACCACTACCCGTTCCGGCTCGTTCCCCCCGCCCAGATGCTCGACTACGTGGAGCACCTGTCGAAGGAGGAGCACGTGGAGGTCGCCCCGGGCGTCCTGCCGCTCGTCGTGCGCGCTGGCGGGGGATCGGTGCGCGATACGCTCTCCCTCCTCGACCAGCTCATCGCGGGCTCGGAGGACGAGAGCGTCGAGTACGAGCGCGCCGTGGCCCTGCTCGGCTACACGCACGCCGCCCTCCTCGACGAGGTCATCGACGCCGTCGCCCGGCACGACGCGGCGGCCGCCTTCGCGGGCGTCGACCGGGTCATCCAGACCGGACAGGATCCGCGCCGCTTCGTGGAGGACCTCCTCGAGCGCCTGCGCGACCTCATCATCGTCGGCGCCACCTCCGTCGAGGGCGCCGCCGCCGTGCTCCGCGGCACCCCGGAGGACGAGCTCGAGCGCATGCGGGCCCAGGCCGTCGCGTTCGGCGCCGTCGAGCTGTCGCGCGCCGCCGACGTCGTCAACGCCGCCCTCACGGAGATGACGGGGGCCACGTCCCCGCGCCTCCACCTCGAGCTCCTCGTGGCCCGCGTCCTCGTGCCCGCCAGCGACGACACGCACCGCGGCGCCCTCGCCCGCGTCGAGCGCCTCGAGCGCCGGGTCGGCGTGGCGGACGCGTCGACGGATCCGACGACCGAGGCCGCGCCGGCTCCCGTCGCTCCTGTGGCCCCCGCTCCCGTGGCCGCGCCTCCCGCCGCGGCGCCAGCACCGGCACCAGTACCGGCACCGGCACCGGCACCGGCACCGGCACCGGCTCCCGCCTCCGCGCCGGGCCCCTCCGCGCCGACCGCCTCCGCTCCGGCCCCAGCCCCGGCCGCCCCGGTCGGTCCCGTCACGTTCGAGCAGCTGCGCGACTCCTGGCCGTCGGTCGTCGAGGCCGTGGAGAAGGCGAAGCGGAGCGCGTGGCTCGTCGCCGTCACCGCCACGCCCCGCGCCCTGGCGGGCGACGTGCTCACGCTGTCGTTCGTCAGCGCCAACGACGCCGAGAAGTTCAAGGAGCGCGGCGCTCCCGGCCAGGGCGTCAGCGACATCCTGCGCACGGCCATCCTCGACGTGCTCGGCCTGCGCGTGAAGTTCATCGCGCGCGTCGAGCCGCACGGCGGGTCCGCCCCGGCCCGCGGCGGATCCCCGTCCCCGGCTCCCGAGGTCGCTCCGGCCGCGGCTCCGGCTGCCGGCCGCCCCGCATCGTCCGGCGCACCCGCCCCCGCGT
>NZ_JAVCVL010000231.1:0-4061 GCF_032917815.1 Clavibacter sp. MX14-G9D
CGAGGTGCTCGCGGAGCGCGTCGGATCCGGCGCCCCGCTCGCCGACGCTTGGGCCGACGCGAGCGCCGCCGCCCAGGAGGCCGCCGACGCGACCGCCGCGCTCCGGGCCGGCATGGGACGCGCCCGCTCGCACGGCGAGCGCTCGGTGGGCGCCGCGGACCCGGGCGCCGTCTCGCTCGCGCTCATCACCGCGGCCGTCGGCCGCACCCTCGCCGACCGGTGAGGGACCCCAGCAGGAGGAGGACATCATGACCAGGACCTGGCGCATCGTCGTCGGCGCGGACGACGCCGGCTACGACCACAAGGAGGCCCTCAAGGCGGACCTCGAGGCGAGCGGGCTCGTCGCCTCGGTGGTCGACGTGGGCGTCGACGCCGACGGGCACACGAACTACCCCACCGTCGCGACCACGGCGGCCGAGATGGTCGCGCGCGGCGAGGCCGACCGCGCGCTGCTGATCTGCGGCACGGGCCTCGGCATGGCCATCGCGGCGAACAAGGTGGCTGGGATCCGCGCCGTCACCGCGCACGACGGCTTCTCGGTGGAGCGCAGCGTGCTCTCCAACGACGCGCAGGTGCTGTGCATGGGCCAGCGGGTCGTCGGGCTGGAGCTCGCCCGGCGGAACGTCCGCGAGTGGCTGACGTACGAGTTCGACACGACGAGCGCGTCGGCCGACAAGGTCGACGAGATCCGCGCGTACGAGGCCGGGTAGCCGCATGGGCGCGCCCCGGACCCCGGCCGTGGTCGGCGTGAGCCTCAAGATGTACCTCGGCCACGCCGCCACCCTCGAGTGGTGCGCGGCCGTGGCCGGGCTGGCGCGCGCGCATCCGGCGGTCACGGGCGGGCAGGCGGAGCTCGTGGTGCTGCCGTCGTACCTGGCGGTGCCGGAGGCGGGGCGGATCCTCCGGGGCGTCGCCGCCGTGGGCGCGCAGGACCTCGCCTCGGAGGACGCGGGCGCGTTCACGGGAGAGGTGTCGGGCGGGCAGATCCGGGAAGTCGGCGGCGCCTTCGTGGAGGTCGGCCACGCCGAGCGGCGGCGCCTCTTCGGGGAGACGGACGAGGTCGTCCGGCGGAAGGCCGACGCGGCGCTCCGGAACGCCCTGGTCCCGGTCCTCTGCATCGGCGAGGCGGCGCGGCAGGCTGCCGGCGACGCCGCGCGGGAGTGCGCGCGGCAGCTCGACGACGCGCTGTCGCTCGCGCGCGATGCGGGGCACGGCGGCCGGATCGTCGTCGCCTACGAGCCGCACTGGGCGATCGGCGCCGCCGAGCCCGCCTCCGACGCGCACATCCGCGAGGTGTGCCGCGGGCTCCGCGCGCACGTCCGCGCGCTGCCCGCGCATCCGGGATCGTCGGTCATCTACGGCGGGAGCGCCGGGCCCGGGCTCCTCACCCGCATCGGCGACGACGTCGACGGGCTCTTCCTCGGCCGGTCCGCGCACGATCCGCGGGCCCTCGCGGCCGTGCTCGACGAGGTGCACGCGCGCGCCGTGGCCGGCCCGGCGGCGGATCCCGCCGGCTGACGGCAGACTGTCCTGGTGACCACCGGCCTCCCCCTCGACGCGACCTCGATGACCGCGCGCCAGGGGCTGCGCGACCGCGTCTACGACCTCGTCCTCGACATGCTGATGGGATCGGCGCTGGAGCCCGGCTCCCGGCTCGCCATCGACCAGATCGCGCGGGACCTGCACGTCTCCCCCACGCCCGTCCGCGAGGCGCTCGTGCAGCTGGAGCGCACGGGGCTCGTCGCCCGCGAGGCGCACAAGGGCTACCGGGTCGCGCCGCCCCTCGCCGGGGACCAGCTGGAGGCGCTGTTCGACGCGCGCCTCGTGCTCGAGGGCGGGGCGGCGGGGCTGGCCGCCCAGGACCCGGCCCGCCTCGTCCCCGCGCTCGAGGAGGCCCTCGCGGCCCATGAGGAGACCACCCGCCGGGTGCGCGCCGCAGCGGGGGACGGCGACATGCCCGTGGGCCTCATCCGCGAGTACTTCGTCGTCGACTGGGACTTCCACCACCGCATCTTCGAGGCGACCGGCAACCCGTTCCTCCTCGACATGTCGGAGTCCATCTCCACCCGCGTGCACCGCATGCGGCAGACGATGCGCACCGGCGTCCACGACGCCGACGACGCGGTGCACGAGCACCGGGCGATCATCGACGCGGTCGCCGAGGGCCCGGACGCTGCCGCCGCCGCGATGCGCGCGCACATCGAGCGGGTGCGCGAGCGCTCGCGGCGCGACGCGGCGGACGAGGACCGCTAGGGACGACGACCCGGTGTCGCGGGGACGCCCTCGTCGAACGCGGCGCGGGCGTCGAGCACCTCCGCGATGTGCCGCTCCGCCCACTCGCCCAGCGCCGTCAGCGGCGCGCGGAGCGTGAGGCCGAGGGCCGTCAGCTCGTACTCGACCCGCGGCGGCATCTCGTCGTAGGAGGTGCGCGTGACGATGCCGTCGCGCTGCAGGTCGCGCAGGGTCTCCGTCAGCACCTTCCCGCTGATGCCGCCGACGGCGTCCCGCACGGCGCCGAAGCGGAGCGGTCCGTCGCTCAGCGCGATGACGATCATCGCCGTCCACTTGTTCGCGATCCGCGCGAGGGACGTGCGCGACGGGCACGTCGCGAGCATCACGTCCCAGACGGGTGCCTCGTCGCCCACGGCGCCTCCCGGTTACGTTGAGGTAACAGGTTACCGTCTGTGACCTTGGGGCTCCGACCACGAAGGAGACACCATGTCCGACACCACCCCCACCGCCGTCGCCACCACCTACTTCGCGGCCCTCGGCCGCGGCGACATCCCCGCCGTCATGGCGCAGTTCGCCGACGACGTCGTCTGGCACCAGCCCGGAGCCAACCGCTTCTCCGGGCAGCACCACGGGACCGCGGGGGTCGGCGCCCTGCTCGGCGGCATGATGGAGGCCAGCCAGGGCAGCTTCCAGCTCGCCGTCACGGGCACGCCCATGGTGAACGGCGAGCTCGTGGCCGTGGCCATCCGCTTCCACGCGTCGCGCGGCGACGCCGCCATGGACATGGCGGGCGTCGACCTGCTCACGGTGCGGGACGGCCGCATCGTCGAGGTCCGCCTGTTCTCCGAGGACGGCGCCGCCGAGGACGCCTTCTGGGGCGCCGCGGCCTAGCGCGACGGTCCCGGACGGCGGCCCATCCCGGGGCCGGCCCGGATGCCGATCCGGATGCCGGCCCCGGGTCGGCAGCCGGGGGCCACCCCGTATCCTGGACGGGAGCCACCGAGGAGGCCCATCGTGATGACCGGGAGAGGGATCCGCGTGCTCCGCGGTGCCCTCACGGCCGCGGTCTCCATCCTCGTCGCGGCCCTCGCGCACTCCGCCGGCGGCGGGACGGCCCCCGGCCTCGTCGGGGTCGCGCTGGCAGCCGCCTTCGCCGTGCCGGCCTGCATGGTGCTCGCGGGCCGGACCCTCTCCACCTGGCGCACGGCCGTGGCCGTCGCCGTCAGCCAGGGCGCCTTCCACCTCCTCTTCTCCGTCGGCGCCGCATCCGCGACCTCGGTGCACGGCGCCGGCGTCCACCACGGCATGGCGATGCGCGCGGTGATCACCCCCGCCGCCGACGCCGGAGCCGCCTCCTCCATGGCCGGCATGCACGACGGCCCGGGCATGTGGTCCGCCCACGTCCTCGCGGGCATCGTGACGCTCGTCGCCGTCCGCTACGGCGAGCAGGCGTTCTGGGACCTCGTCCGCCTCGCCCGGCACGGCCTCGCGGCGATCCGCCTCCTCCTGCCCGTGCCGCCCATGCCGCACCTCCGCCGCCCGCTCCCCCGCCTCGCGACCGTGGAGCGCACCGACCTCCGGGACCTCGGGCTCCGGCTGGCGGCGACGCCGCACCGGGGCCCTCCGGTCCTCGTCTGATCCGACCTCCCGCGCGGGCCGTCCGGCCCGCGACGGCGATGCGCCCGTCGCGCCCGCACAGCGGGGCGCGGGTCCCGCGTGCCCTGCCGCGGTGTCGATGTCCCGGTGAGCGTCCCGGTCCCGTCCTTACGGCGGCCGGTGCGCCCGGCGGTCCGTCGTGCCGTGCCGGAGTCGCGGGACCCGTCGACGGA
>NZ_JAVCVL010000232.1:0-4052 GCF_032917815.1 Clavibacter sp. MX14-G9D
CCTGCATCGACGAGTGCCCGGTGGACTGCATCTACGAGGGCGAGCGGTCCCTCTACATCCACCCCGACGAGTGCGTGGACTGCGGCGCCTGCGAGCCGGTGTGCCCGGTCGAGGCGATCTACTACGAGGACGACCTGCCGGAGAAGTGGTCGGACTACTACACGGCGAACGTGGAGTTCTTCGCCGAGATGGGCTCGCCCGGCGGCGCCACCAAGATCGGCGTGACGCACTCCGACCACCCCGTCATCGCCGCCCTCCCGCCCCAGGCCGGCTGACGCGCATGGCCCTCGGCGAGCTGCCCGACTACCCCTGGGACCTGATGGCGCCCTACGCCGAGAGGGCAGGGCGCCACCCCGACGGCATCGTGGACCTCAGCATCGGCTCGCCCGTCGACCCGACGCCGACGCTCATCCGCGACGCGCTCGCCTGGGCGACCGACGCGCACGCGTACCCGACCACGGTCGGCACGCCCGAGCTGCGGGACGCGATGGTCGCCTGGAGCGCGCGGCGCCGCGGCGCGACGCTCGGCACCGACCAGGTGCTGCCGACCATCGGGTCGAAGGAGATGGTGGCATGGCTGCCGTTCATGCTCGGCCTCGGCCAGGGCGACGCGGTCGTGCACCCGCGGGTCGCGTACCCCACCTACGCCATCGGCGCCGCCCTCGCGGGGGCCGACAGCGTCCCGGCCGACGACCCCGCCGACTGGCCCGAGGGCACCCGCCTCGTCTGGCTGAACTCGCCCGGCAACCCCGACGGCCGCGTGCTCGGGGTGGAGGAGCTGCGGGCCGCGGTCGCCCGCGCACGGGAGCTCGGCGCCGTCATCGCGAGCGACGAGTGCTACGCCGAGCTCGGCTGGGAGGGGGAGTGGGCCGAGGGCCCGACGCCCTCGATCCTCGACGCGCGAGTCGTCGGCGAGGACCACACGGGCGTCCTCGCGCTCTACTCGCTGAGCAAGCAGTCGAACCTCGCGGGCTACCGCGCCGCGCTCGTGGCGGGCGACCGCGAGCTCATCGCCCGCCTGATCCGCGTCCGCAAGCACGCGGGGCTCCTCCCGCCCGCGCCGCTGCAGCACGCGATGACGGTCGCGCTCGGCGACGACGCGCACGTGCGCGCGCAGCGCGAGCTCTACCGCGCGCGCCGCGGGGTGCTCCTGCCCGCGCTCGTCGACGCCGGCTGGCGCATCGACCGCAGCGAGGCGGGCCTGTACCTCTGGGCGACGCGCGGCCGCGACGCCTGGGAGGGCATCGCGGAGCTCGCCGACCTCGGGATCCTCGCGGGCCCCGGCCCCTTCTACGGCGACGCGTCGCCCGAGCACGTGCGGCTGTCCCTCACGGCCACGGACGAGCGCATCGAGGCGGCGGCGGCGCGGCTCCGCTCCGCTCCTCCCGCGTAGCACGACCTCCAACGGAACGCCCCGGATGCTGGCGGAGGCGACAGTGTCCCGGTCGGCCCTTTAGGCTGTAGTCGGTTCGGACCCGGCGTCGCGACGGCGCCATGAGCGCTCACGGCGCGGATCGGTCCGACCGATCCGACACATGACTCGAGGAGGCGCCGTGACCGATGGCGGGCAGCAGGCGGACCAGAAGCCCCAGGCGGCGGAGGAGCCGACCGCGACGCTGACGTATCCGGGCGGCCGGGTGGAGTTCCCCATCCTCCCGGCGGTCGACGGGGCCTCCAGCATCGACATCTCGACGCTCACCCGGAAGACCGGGCTCACCACCCTCGACAACGGCTTCGTCAACACCGCGTCGACCCGCTCGGCCATCACGTACATCGACGGCGAGCAGGGCATCCTCCGCTACCGCGGCTACCCGATCGAGCAGCTCGCACGCCACTCGAGCTACCTCGAGGTGGCCTGGCTCCTCATCCACGGCGAGCTGCCCTCGGCCGACGAGCTCGCGAAGTTCGAGGACGACATCCGCCGCCACACGCTCTTGCACGAGGACTTCAAGGGCCTGTTCCGCGCCCTGCCCACCAACGCGCACCCCATGTCGGTGCTCTCCAGCGCCGTGTCGGCGCTCTCCACCTACTACGAGGACTCGCTGAGCGTCCACGACCCCGAGCAGGTCGAGATCTCGACCCTGCGCCTGCTCGCGAAGCTGCCGGTCATCGCGGCGTACGCGCACAAGAAGAGCATCGGCCAGGCGTTCCTCTACCCGGACAACTCGCTGTCGTTCGTCGACAACTTCCTCCGCTTGAACTTCGGCAACAACGCGGAAGCGTACGAGGTGGACCCCGTGGTCAGCCGCGCGCTCGAGCGGCTGCTGATCCTGCACGAGGACCACGAGCAGAACGCGTCGACGTCGACCGTGCGGCTCGTCGGATCGACCGAGGCGAACATGTTCTCCTCCGTCTCCGCGGGCATCGGCGCGCTCTTCGGCCCGCTGCACGGCGGCGCGAACGAGGCCGTGCTCGCGATGCTCGGCCGCATCCGCGACTCCGGCGAGGGCGTCGACCGCTACGTGGAGCGCGTGAAGAACAAGGAGGACGGCGTCCGCCTCATGGGCTTCGGGCACCGCGTCTACAAGAACTTCGACCCGCGCGCCCGCCTCGTGAAGGAGAGCGCCGACGAGGTGCTGGAGGCCCTCGGGATCCAGGACCCGCTGCTCGACATCGCCAAGGAGCTCGAGGCGGTCGCTCTCGCGGACGACTACTTCATCGAGCGGAAGCTGTACCCGAACGTCGACTTCTACACGGGCGTCATCTACAAGGCGATGGGCTTCCCCACCCGCATGTTCACGGCGCTGTTCACCATCGGCCGGCTCCCCGGCTGGATCGCGCACTGGCGCGAGATGAACGAGGACCAGGCCACCAAGATCGGCCGCCCGCAGCAGCTCTACATCGGGCAGCCGGCGCGCGACCTGCCCCCGCGCGACTAGCCCCGCCCGCACGACGGGCGCTCCCGAAGAGGGGGCGTCCGCAGGGCGCCGATCCGTGTACCCGCGCGGATCGGCGACCTAGACTCATCGGACACCTGCGTTCCACCCGCCGCCCGCAACAGCCCCTGCCGTCGGTCCCGACCCGAAGAGGGGGCCATGGCCAGACGCCTGCCGTCGTCCCCGCCGGTGCTGCCGGGATTCACGTACGTGACGGTCCTCGGCAGCGGCGGCTTCGCCGACGTCTTCCTCTACGAGCAGGACATGCCGCGCCGCCAGGTCGCGGTGAAGGTCATGCTCGCGGAGATCGTGACCGACCGCCTCCGCGCCATGTTCCGCGCGGAGGCCGACCTCATGGCGCAGCTGAGCGCGCACCCGTCCGTGCTCACCGTGCACCAGGCGAGCGTCGCCGCCGACGGGCGCCCGTACCTCGTCATGGAGCTCTGCTCGTCGAGCCTCAGCGACCGGTACCGGCGCGAGCCGCTGGGCGTCGCCGAGGTTCTGCGCGTCGGGATCCGCATCGCGAGCGCCGTGGAGACCGCCCACCGTGCGGGCGTGCTCCACCGCGACATCAAGCCCGCCAACATCCTCACCACCGCCTTCGGGCACCCGGTGCTCAGCGACTTCGGCATCGCGTCGACCCTCGAGGACGCCGCCGCGACCGACGCGGTGGGCCTCTCCATCCCGTGGTCGGCGCCCGAGGTGCTGGCCGACGAGAGCCCCGGCACCGTCCGGAGCGAGGTCTGGTCGCTCGCCGCGACCGTGTACTCGCTGCTCGCCGGGCGGAGCCCCTTCGAGGTACCCGGCGGGCAGAACGCCCCCGCGGACCTCGTGGCCCGGATCCAGCGGGCGCGTCCGCTGCCGACCGGCCGCGCCGACGTGCCGGAGCGGCTCGAGCTGGTGCTCCGCCGCGCCATGTCGCGGCAGCCGTCGGCGCGCCCCGAGTCGGCGCTCGCGTTCGTGCGCGAGCTGCAGGCGGTCGAGGCGGAGCTGCGGCTCGCGCAGACGCCGCTCGAGGTGGCGAGCGAGGGGTGGGCGTCCGCCGTCGCCGCGGGCGTCGACGAGGACGACGACCCCACGCGCGTGCGCGGCATCGTGCAGGTGGATCCCGGCACGACCGGTCCCGGCGGCGCGACCGGCGTGCGCCGCGCCCGGCGGAGGGCGGCCCCGTCGTCG
>NZ_JAVCVL010000233.1:0-4023 GCF_032917815.1 Clavibacter sp. MX14-G9D
GGGTCGCCTCGCCGAGGCGGCTCGCCGCGTCGCCGAGCCCGAGGGCGTCGAGCGCGGCCATGCCCTCGCTCGCGACCTGGAGCCACGAGCCGGCCTCCTCCGCCGTCTCGCGGCGCTCGAGCACGGTCGTCGCGTGCCCCGCGCGGTGCACGGCGATGGCCGTGGCGAGCCCCGCGATGCCGCCGCCCGCGATCACGACGTGCATGCGGATGTCCCGTGGACGGTCATGGTGGGCCCCTCGGCCGCCCGGGATCGGCGGTCGTCGCGGGGCATCGGCGTGCGCCGCGTCGTCGGCGGGGACGGACGGGACCGGACGGCCGCGACCGCGCGTGACGGACCGCCCGGGGGCGATGCGGGCGAGGCTAGTGCGTGCGGGGCGCGGCCCGCTCCGCGGGTCCCCACGGCGGAGGCGGGGTGGCCGCCCCGCGGGGCGGTGCGGCCCGACCCCTGGGGGATCCTCAGTCCAGCGAGCCGCCGCCCGCCTTCACGTCCGTCGCGTTGCGGAGCGTCGCCTGCACCACCGCGGTGAGGCCCGCCGCGATCTCCTCCATGCGCAGGTAGGGCCGGTCCGTGCCGATCGCCTCCTCCGTCGAGTACGGGATGTGCACGAAGCCGCCGCGCACCGCCGGGCGCTCGCGCAGCTCGTGCATGAGCAGGTAGAAGACGTGGTTGCAGGTGTACGTGCCGGCGGTCTGCGAGACGACCGCGGGGATGCCCTTCGTGCGCACCGCGGCGACGGCCGCCTTGATCGGCAGGGTGCTGAAGTAGGCGGCGGGGCCGTCCGCGACGACGGGCTCGTCGATGGGCTGGGATCCGGTGTTGTCGGGGATGCGGGCGTCGTCGACGTTGATGGCGATCCGCTCCACCTCGAGCGTCTCGATGCCGCCCGCGAGGCCCACGGCGACCACGACGTCGGGATCCACCTCGGCGAGCGCGGCGCGCAGCGCGTCGTCGACCCGCGCGAAGTCCACGGGCAGCTGCCGCACGTGGATCTCCGCGTCGCCGTCCCAGCGGTCCCGCACCTCCTGCACGGCCGACCACGACGGGTTGCTGGCGTCGCCGTCGAAGGGCTCGAAGCCGGTGAGGAGGACGGTGGTCATGCGGGGCTCCTGACGTGCGGGGAGGGGGACGGGCGGGCGCGGGTCGGCCGGCGCGGGATCCACGCTACGCCCCTCGCGGGGAGGACCCCTACGGGGGGATGCACTGCTGACCGGGCACGGAGGACGATCTACCGGGGGACGAGGACGCCCCGGGATGGAAGGACCGCATGATCCGCACCGCAGGGGGACGACGTCTCCCGCTCACCGCTCTGGCCGTCGTGATCGCGGCCGGCACCGCGCTCGCGGGCGCCGTGCCCGCGCAGGCCGCCACCGCGCAGCCGCCCGTCGCAGGGACCACCGGCTCGACGGCCGCGGCGATCCGCGTGCCCGCGCCGGTCGTGCAGCCGTACGGCTTCGACTACAGCGCGGGAGCCAAGTTCCACGGCCTCGCCACGGTCGACCTCACCGGCATCGACGACCCCTCGGGCCTCACGTACGAGTACCAGCTGGACCGCACGGGTCCCTGGACCCCGCTGGCCTTCTCGGGCTACGTGAGCGGCGACGACGAGATCTACGTCCCGGCCTCCGCGGGCACGCACCTGCTCAGCATGCGCGTCGTGGGCACGGTCGACGGCGTGCCCGTCGTCGGCGCGGCATCGGCGCCGATCGAGGTGCGGGCGGTCGGCGGGACCCTGGAGTACACGCCGGAGGTCGTCGTGGACGGACCGTCCATCACGTTCCGCTGGGACGTGCTCGAGGCCCTCAACGGCTTCACCGCGGAGGAGAGCGACGTCTTCACCCAGGTCGACGAGGGCCCGCTGGTCCCCGTGGACGTCACCGGATCGCTCACCGTCACGCCCGGCTACGGGAAGCGCGTCGGCTTCGACCTGGTCTTCGGGCCCACCCCGACCGCCTGGCGCTACGTCCACGTCGACGGCATCACCGCCGACGCCCCGGGTGCGCGCCCGTTCACGTCGACCGCGCTCCCGTCGATCGTCGGCACGGTCGAGTACGGGGCCACCCTCTCCGTGCGCACGGGCACCTGGCAGCCGGCCGCCACGGCGTACGAGTACCAGTGGTTCCGCGACGGCGAGCGGATCCCCGGGGCGACGCAGGCGACCCGGAAGGTCGACGGCTACGACATCGGGCACCGCCTCACCGTCTCCGTGCGCGGATCCCGCGACGGGTACGTCGCCGCCGTGCGCACCTCGGGTCCGACCAAGGTGGTGGCGCAGCCCGTCATCACGGCGGGCACTCCGCGCATCACCGGCAACCCGGTCGTCGGCCGCACGCTCACCGCGCAGCCCGGCATCTGGAAGCCCGCGTCGCTGGAGCTCGGCTACCAGTGGAAGCGCGACGGGAAGGCGATCCCCGGGGCGACCGCGCGGACGTACACGCTGACGGAGGCGGACCGCGGCCACACGGTGACCGCCATCGTGAGCGCCGTCATCTACACGTACGACAACCAGGCACGCGCGAGCGCGGGCGTGAAGGTGCGCTGACCCGCATCCGACCCGCGACGGGCCCGGCTCCCCCACGGGATCCGGGCCCGTCGGGCGTCCCGGCGCGGGCACCCCGCGGGGCGGCGGGCGTGGCACCCGGACGGGGGGATGCGGACCGCCGGAGCAGGGACGAGGATTCGCCTCATCGGGCGACGGAGCCCGGGAACGGACGGTCCGACGATGATCCGCACGGCACGGAGAGCAGGCCGTCCGACGGCCGCCGTGAGCCTGGTCCTCGTCGCCGGGCTCGCCTTCTCGGGGATGTCCCCCGCATCCGCACGGACGGTCGGCACGCCGACCTCGACGCCGACCACGGCATCCGAGGCGGCCGCGGCGGCCGTCGCGATCCCCGCGCCCGACTTCGAGCCCTCCGGCTACGGCACCGAGCGCGAGCCCACCATCGACGGCTTCCTCCTCCCCGACCTCACCGGCATCGCGGACGCGTCCGGGCTCCGCTACGAGTACCGGCTCGACGGGACCGGGCCGTGGCGCACCGAGGGCACCGTCCCCGTCTCCCCGTCCGGCGGCCCGCTGGTCGCGCCCGCCCCTGCCGGGCCGCACCTCCTCAGCGTGCGGATCGCCGGGACGGTGGGCGGGTCGCCCGTCGTGGGCGCCGCCAGCGCTCCCGAGCCCGTGCGCTCCTCCGGCTCCTCGCGGCCGTACACGCCGGAGGTCGTCGTGGCCGGCACCACGGTCACCTTCCGGTGGGACGTGCGCGAGGCCCTCAACGGGAACCTGCCGGAGGACAGCCAGATCTTCTACCAGCTCGACGGCGGCGGGGAGTTCGTGTTCACGGACGCCGTGGGATCCGTGACCGTGGACCGCGGCTACGACTCCTCCGTGGGATTCGCGCTCACGTACGGCATCGTGCCGGACCTGTGGGCTACCGCCGAGGCCGTCGGCACCACCGGCAGCGCCCCCGGATCGCGGCCCCTCACCTCCACCCCGCCGCCGGCGATCCTCGGCCAGGCCGTCTACGGCGCGACCCTGTCGGTGCGCACCGGGCTGTGGCAGCCCGCCCCCGTGCGGCTCTCGTACCAGTGGTACGCGGACGGGAAGGCGCTGCTCGGCGCCACCGGGCCCACGTTCCTGGTCGACGCGAACCGGATCGGGGCCCGCATCACGGTCGCCGTGCGCGGCGCGCGCGACGGGTACGCCTCCGTGGAGCGGATCTCCGCGCCGACCCCGCGGGTGCCGCAGCCGGTGGTCGTGGCCGGAACGCCCGTCGTCTCGGGCATCGCGTCCGTCGGCCGGACGGTGACCGCGCGGCCCGGATCGTGGCGGCCCGCGTCGGTGCAGCTGTCCTACGCCTGGCTGCGCGACGGCCGCCCCATCCCCGGTGCGACCACGAGCGCGTACGCCATCACCGGCGCCGACCGCGGGCACGTCCTGTCGGTCCGCGTGACGGGCACGCTGCCGTCGTACCCCGCGACGCAGACGCGCACGAGCGCGGGGCGCGCGGTCGGCTGATCGGCCGGCCG
>NZ_JAVCVL010000234.1:0-4015 GCF_032917815.1 Clavibacter sp. MX14-G9D
GGCGACGTCCCCCGGCAGGGCGGCCTCCGTCACGGCGAGGCGGCCGTCGTCGTCGGCGGGCAGCGCGTGGCCGGCCGCGGTCGCGATCGCGCGGGCGCGCTCGGGCTCCGGCTGGTCCTCCTCGAGGTCCTCGCCGGGCTTCAGGCGCACGTCGAGCAGGGATCCGGCGTGGTCGACGCTCGCGCCCGTGATGCGCCGGACGCCCGCGAGCCGCAGCAGCAGCGCGAGCGGGAGGGGCGACTGGTGGAAGGAGGTGAGGATGACGGCCTCGTCGGGCTCGACCTCCGCGAGGATCGCGTGCAGCGCGTCCACGGAGGCGGCGTCGGCGGCGGGCGCGGGGGAGGAGATCCACGGGCAGTCCCAGACGTGGACGGCGTGCACGCCGGGCAGCAGCCGGCCGGCGGACGCGCCGCGCGGCCCGCAGAGCAGGTGCACCTCGACGCGGGGGTCGGCGGCGACCGCGCGCACGGCCGGCCCGGAGACGAGCACGTCGCCGACGCTGTCGAGCCGCACGACCAGCACGCGGCGGGGCGCCTCGTCGGGGAGGAGCAGGTGCACCGCGTCGAGGATCGTCGGGGCCACGACGTCCGCCTCGGCCACCTCCTCCTCGCGCGTGACGGGCGTGGGCACGAGCACGCCGCGCGCGCCCGCGGCCCGGGCGGCGCCCGTGTCGGCGGCGATGTCGCCGACGACCGCGACGGCGGAGGGGTCGAGGCCCCACGTCCGGCAGGCCTCGAGCACCATGCCGGGGGCGGGCTTCCGGCAGTCGCAGCCGTCGTCGGATCCGTGCGGGCAGAGCAGCACGAGGTCGAACGCGCCGAGCAGCTCCTGCACGCGCGCGTTGACCGCGTCGGCCTGCTCCCGGGTGATGAGCCCCCGCGCGATGCCCGACTGGTTGGTGACCATCCCGATGCGGAGGCCCGCGGCGCGCACGGCGTCGACGGCCTCGCGGGCGCCGGGCATGAGCGTGACGAGGGCCGGGTCGCCGTTGTACGGGACGTCGACGACGAGCGTCCCGTCCCGGTCGAACAGGACGGCCTGGAGGTCGTTCCCGGGCGAGCGCATGACCGACACGTACCCGACCGCTCGTCGTCCCAAACCCCGCGCCGGGCACTTCTCCTCCTCCCCTCAGGGAGGCGGGCGCGCGGCGGAGCGGCGCCCCCGCGTCAGCGCGCGGGCGCCTCCGGGATCCAGCGCGACCGCGCCAGCAGCATCGGCATCAGCGGCGCGATGAGGAGCGCCCCGAGCCCGCCGACGGCCATGTCGCCGATGGTGTCCGAGTACCCGGTGAGGATCGCGGGGTCGAGCCACGCCTGCCCGGCCCACTCGCCGAGCTCCCACAGCGCGGAGAGCGCGAGGCCCACCGTGAGGCTGAGGATGCCGAGGGGCAGCGGCCGCCGGTCGACGACGACGCCCGCGCGGTCGGCCAGCAGGATGACGAGCGCGGCGAGGGCCGCCGTCGTCACGAGGTGCGCGGGGATGTCCCACCACGGCAGCAGCTCGTAGAGGTCGAGCCGGTTGCTCGCCGCGGAGACGAGCGTCGTGATCCCGATGGCGAGGTCGAGCCCCGGCCGCGCCCCGAGGGAGCGCGGCGCCACGAGCCCGAGGAGCGCCAGCGCGAACATCGCGGAGGTGACGCCCGACCAGGCGAACACGGAGAACAGGAAGGTGAGCAGCCCGATCACGCGGACGGCGTCGGCGAGGATCGCGGTGACCCCGCGCGGCGGCTGCAGGAAGGTGAGCCCGGCCAGCCCGGCGAAGGCGGCGACGTCCTCGGGCGGGGGCGGGGAGTCGGCCGGGGAGCCCGGCGGGGTCGGCGCGGCGGGGTCCGTCAGCACCGCACCACCGCCTGCAGGGCCTCGTGGTCGCTGGGGGCGCTCCCGTCGACGCGCGTCGTGTTGATGCCGACGCGCTGCACGTCGATGTCGGGCGTGACGAGCATCCAGTCGATGCGGCGGGTCGTGCGCTTCGGCGCCTTGTAGTTCGACCACGTGCCCCACTCGGGCGTGAGGCGCTCGCGCGCGGCCGGCCAGGCGTCCACCAGGGCGCCCGACTCGACGAGCAGCCGGTGCGGCTCCGTGCCGATGCCCGCGTTGGTGTCGCCCGCGACGATCGTGGGGACCTGCACCTCGGCGACGATCTCGAGCATCATCCGCGCGCTCGCCTCGCGCGAGCGCCGGGAGAGGTGGTCGAAGTGGGTGTTCACGTGCCGCAGCGGCAGGCCCGTGGCCCGGTCGGTGAAGTCGGCGACCACGGCGATGCGGGGCACCATGTTGCCCCAGCTGCGGGATCCGGCGACCGCGGGCGTGTCCGAGAGGGCGATCTGCCGCCAGCTGGTGAGCTCCAGGCGGCGGGTGTCGTAGAACGTGGGGCAGCCCTCGCCGTGGCCGTCGGCGTTCCGACCGTGCCCGATCCGCCGGTAGTGCCGCCCGAGCGCGTGCGACAGGGCGCGGCCCTGCGTGGGCATCGCCTCCTGCGTGCCGAGGAGGGCCGGCTGCTCCCGCTGCAGGAGCTCCGCGATCAGCGGCTCCCGGTTCGCCCACCGGTCGGGGCTCCCCGGCCGGTACCGGGAGAACAGGCGCCGGATGTTGTACGTCATCACGTGCAGCTCCGGTGCGTCGACCGGGCCGACGAGCACCCGGCCGTCCTGCAGGGTGCCGTCGGCGCTGAGGGTCATGGATCCATCGTCCCCCACCCGGGACCGCGCGTGGCACGGCTGGCGGCGAGCCGTCACGGGCGGGTGCCCCTGTTCGCGACCGCAACGGACGAGCGTCCCCGGAGTCCGGCGTGGCCGGATGGTCCTACGGCGTGCCCGCGTTCGCGCGTCCCCGCGTCCGCGCGTCCCCGCGCGCGGGCCGCCACATCGCCACCGGGCACGACCCGCCGAGCCCCGTCAGCGGCCCCAGCTCGGCGAAGCCGTTCCGGAGGTAGAGCGCGCGGTTCCGCGCGGTCGAGGACTCCAGGTAGGCCGCGGACCCGTCGCCGTCGACGCGGGCGAGGCCGTGGGCGAGGAGCGCGGTTCCGACGCCGAGGCCCCGCGCCGCCGCGCCCACGCCCACCTCGGCGAGCCGCCAGTGCGAGAGGCCCGGTCGCGCGCGGTCCAGGGTCCGGAGCCGGACGGCGGCGTGGATGGCGCCCGCGACGCCGAGGGCGCGCAGGAACGTCGGCGCCTGCCGGAGGGTCCGCTGCGCGGCGATGCCGCCGGGCGCCTCCCAGACGGCCGCGCCGAGGACCCCGCCGCGGGCGTCGACCGCGACGTCGACGGTCCCCTCGGGGAGCGGGCCGCTGCGCAGGAGCGCGGTGAAGAGGAGGGCCAGGCGGTCGAGGTGCCGAGGGCCGGCGGGGACGAAGCCGGCCAGCACGGGATCCTCGGCGAAGGCCTCCGCGAGCACGCGGGTCACGTCGTCGAGGTCGGCCGCTCGAGCGGTGCGGATGGTCGGGGCGGCGGGGTCGGTGCGCATGACCCGACGCTAGGCGAGGGATTCGGCCAGATGGCCCAATCTCCCGCTCTTGGTAGCTTCCTCCCATGAAGGCCGCCTCCGAGAGCACCCGCGCGTACGGATCACGGGCCGCCCGGCGGGCCGAGCTCCTCGACGCCGCCGTGCGCGTGATGGCCGTCACGGGCGTTGCCGGGGCGAGCACGCGGGCCATCACCGCGGAGGCAGGGCTCGCGCACGGCGCCTTCCACTACTGCTTCGGCGTGCGGTCGGAGCTGCTCGGCGCGCTGCTCCGGCAGGAGGTCGACGCGGTCGTCGCGCAACTGGAAGCCGCCGAGGATCCCACGGGCGCGCCGCTCGGCGAGGTCGTCGCCGCCACCCTCCGCGCCGAGCTCGACCGGGTCCGCCGCGAGCCCGACCGCCAGCGCGTCCTGCTCGACCTCGCCGCGACCGTGCAGCGGATCCCGGCGCTCGCCGACCTGCCCGCCTGGGAGCACGGCCGCTACGTGGAGGAGACGGGCCGACGCTTCATCGCGGCCGGCCTCGACGACGCGCGCGCCGGTCGGTGCGCGGCGCTC
>NZ_JAVCVL010000235.1:0-4015 GCF_032917815.1 Clavibacter sp. MX14-G9D
GACCGCGTCCACGACGGCCGCCGCGAAGACGAGCACGGCGAAGACGACGGCCGCGAAGACGACGGCCGCGAAGACGACGGCCGCGAAGAGGGCGTCCGCCGCGGCGACGGCGTCCGACGCCACGTGACCGGCGTCTTCATCACGCTCGAGGGCGGCGACGGCGTGGGCAAGTCCACGCAGTCGTCGCTCCTGCGGGAGTGGCTGGAGCGGCAGGGCCATGAGGTCGTCGTGACCCGCGAGCCGGGCGGCAGCGAGCTCGGCGTCGAGATCCGCGAGATCGTGCTGCACCGACGGGGCCACATAGCCCCCCGTGCCGAGGCACTCCTCTACGCGGCCGACCGCGCGCATCACGTGGAGACGGTCGTGCGCCCCGCGCTCGGTCGCGGTGCGGTCGTGCTGCAGGACCGGTACCTCGACTCGTCGGTGGCCTACCAGGGCGCCGGGCGGGTGCTCGACGCGGACGAGATCCGCGAGCTGTCGCTGTGGGCGGCGCACGGGCTGCTGCCCGACCTCACGGTGCTCCTCGACCTCGACCAGGCGGCCGCCCGCGTGCGCCTCGACGCCGCGCGGACGCGCTTCGACCGCCTCGAGGCCGAGCGCGGCGAGTTCCACGAGCGCGTCCGCCAGGCGTTCCTGCGGCTCGCCGAGGCGGAGCCGGAGCGCTTCCTCGTGGTCGACGCGGGTCTTCCCCGCGAGGAGATCGCCGACCTCATCCGCTCCCGGACCTCCGCCCTCATCGAGGCGGGAGCCCGCGCGTGAGCGACGCCGCGGTCGTGCGAGGCGCGGACGGGCCGGCGTCCCCGGACGGCCGGCGCATCTGGGACGAGCTCACCGGGCAGTCCGAGGCGGTCGCCCTGCTCGCCGCCGCGAGCAGTCCCCGCGCCACCGCGCGCGACGCGTCGGGCACCGCCCTCGCGCACTCGTGGCTCATCACCGGGCCGCCCGGATCCGGCCGCTCGAACCTCGCGTACGCCTTCGCGACGGCGCTGCTGAGCGACGGAACCCCCGAGGGGGACGCTGCGAGCGCACGGCAGGTGGCGGCGCGGAGCCACCCCGACCTCGGCGTGCTCGCCACGGAGCGGGTCATCATCGCCATCGACGAGGTGCGCGCGCTCGTCACCTCGTCGCAGTACTCTCCCTCGGTCGGGCGGTACCGCGTCATGGTCGTCGAGGACGCCGACCGCATGACCGAGCGCACGTCGAACCTGCTGCTGAAGGCGCTGGAGGAGCCGCCGGAGCGCACCATCTGGATCCTCTGCGCCCCCAGCGAGGCCGACCTGATCCCCACCATCCGCTCCCGGGTCCGCAGCGTCCGCCTGCGCATCCCCTCCGTCGAGGACGTGGCGGCGCTCATCCAGCGCCGCGACGGGGTCGACGAGGCGACCGCGACGCGCGCCGCCCGGGAGGCGCAGAGCCACATCGGCATGGCGCACCGTCTCGCCACGGACGCCGAGGCCCGCGATCGCCGCAGCCGCACGCTGGAGCTGGCCCTCGGGATCCGCACCGTGGGCGACGCCGTGCGCGCCGCCGCCGCGCTGCTCGAGCTCGCGGGTCAGGACGCGAAGGCCTTCACGGTGCAGCGCGATGCGGACGAGCGCGAACGCGCGCTGCGCTCGCTGGGCGTCCAGGAGGGCGGGTCGATCCCCCCGCAGCTGCGGTCGCAGATCCGCCAGCTCGAGGAGGACCAGAAGCGCCGCGCGACGCGGAGCCTCCGCGACGGCATCGACCGCATCCTCGTGGACCTCATGTCCCTCCATCGCGACGTGCTCCTCCGCCAGCTGGGTGCCGACCTCCCGCAGGTGAACGCGGCGATCGCGCCGCGCATCGCCGAGGCCGCGGAGGCCGGATCGGCGGCCGCCTCGCTCGCGGTGCTGGATGCGGTCGGGGTCGCGCGCCGCCGCATCGACGGCAACGTCAGCCCGGCCCTCGCCCTCGAGGCCATGCTCGTGTCCCTCACCCGCACGCGTCCGTCGGGTCGCGCGTGACCCGGCGGGGGGCGCGGACGTCCCTCCTGTCCCGCGTCGCGTCCCGCGCGGGCGTCCTGCTCGTCGCGGCCGTCGCGCTGAGCGGCTGCGGCCTCATCCCCGTGCCCGAGCCACGCAGCTCCACGTCGAGCCCCACCACGGAGGACGTGGCGCCCGACCTCGCGCGGTACTACGAGCAGGTCCTCGCCTGGTCGCCGTGCGAGGACGGGGCGCAGTGCGCCACCGCCACGGCGCCGCTCGACTGGTCGGCGCCGGATGCCGCGACCGACATCGAGCTCGCCCTCGTGCGCCACACGGCCCGCGGGTCGGACGGTCCGCGGGGGTCGCTGTTCGTCAACCCCGGCGGACCGGGAGCCTCCGGGGTCGACTTCGTGAGGTCCAGCGTCGACTACGCCGTGTCCCGCGATCTCCAGGACGCCTACGACGTCGTCGGGTGGGATCCGCGCGGCGTCGGGGCGTCGACCGCCGTCGACTGCGTCGACGACGCCCAGCTCGACTCCTTCCTCTACGGCGAGACCGCGGCGCGCCCGGGCACGCCGGAGCACGACCAGGAGCTCAGCGACGCCGCGCGGTCGTTCGCCGAGTCCTGCGCCGCCCGGTCCGGCCCGCTGCTGGAGTTCATCGACACGCGGAGCACGGTGCGGGACCTCGACATGCTCCGGGCGCTGGTGGGGGATCCGGCGCTGAACTACCTCGGCTACTCGTACGGGACCAGCATCGGCGCCGAGTACGCGCAGACGTTCCCCGCGCACGTCGGCCGCATGGTGCTCGACGGCGCGACGGATCCGTCCGCGAGCTCCTTCGACGTGGTGCTCGCCCAGACCGCGGGGTTCCGCACCTCCTTCGAGTCGTACATGGCGGCATGCCTCCGAGGGCAGCCGTGCCCGTTCCGCGGATCCGTCGAGGACGGGGTGCGCATGGCCGCCGACCTCCTCGACCGGCTCGACCAGAGCCCCCTGCGGGCCGTCGACGGCCGGGAGCTCGACGGGCAGGTGATGCGCAGCGCCATCGACTCCGCCCTCTACAGCGAGCAGCAGTGGCCCGCCCTCACCACCGCGTTCACCGAGGCCCTCGGCGGCGGCTCGGCCACCGCCTTCGCCCTCGCGGACTCGTACTTCGGCCGCACGCCCGACGGCACGTACACCAGCAACTTCTACGAGGCGTTCCTCGCGATCCAGTGCATCGACTACCCCGTGGAGCGCGACCCGGCCGTGCTGGCCCGGGAGGCCGCGGAGCTCCGCTCCGCGGGAGGGGAGCTGGCCGACGACGACACCTCGCGCGACGACGAGCCGGACCCGCTCTGCGGCAACTGGCCGTACACGGCACGGGACGCCCCGGCGCCCGTGTCCGCGGAGGGCGCCGCGCCCATCGTCGTGGTGGGCACCACCGGCGACCCCGCGACCCCGTACTCCTGGGCCGAGGCACTCGCCGACCAGCTCGACTCGGGCGTGCTGCTCACCTACGAGGGCGAGGGGCACATCGCCTACGACGAGCGGGACCCGTGCATCGTGGCCGCCGTGGACGGCTACCTGCTCGGCGGGGACCCGCCGGCATCGGGGACGACCTGCGGCTGACCCGCGTGTGCGAGAGGACCCTCGCGCATCCGGTATGCTCTCTACTCGTGCCCGGTACTCGCTGAGTCCGGGCCGGGCCGCCTTAGCTCAGTCGGTAGAGCATCTCACTCGTAATGAGAAGGTCGTCAGTTCGATTCTGACAGGCGGCTCCACCACCCCCTCCGCTCGTCCCGATCCCGGTCTCGTGCCGGGTCGCGATGAGTCGCGTCCCTCCGCGACCGCCGTCGCCGGCGGACCCGACGTGGCGCACCTGAGGCAGAGGCCCCGCTCGGTCTCGGCGTCTAGCATGGCCCCATGCGATCCCCTGCCGACGGCCCCGACCGCGCCGGCCGCATCGACCCGGAGGACCCCGCCTCCCGCGTGCGGACGAGCGCGACGCCCGCGCGGCGCACGCGCACCGTCACCGCCGCGGTCGCTGTCGTGGCACTGCTCGCCGCCGGGGCCGTCGGCGCCGGG
>NZ_JAVCVL010000236.1:0-4012 GCF_032917815.1 Clavibacter sp. MX14-G9D
CGTCGGCGCGGTCTGCGCCGCCGCCCTCGCGGCCGGCCTCGTGGTGCTGCTCACGGCGTGCACGCTGTGGTCGCCGGAGGCGCGATGGGGTGCCCTCCTCCGCGAGGCGGCGGCCCTCGCCGTCCGGGACCCGCGGGGATCCGGCGCGCTCGTCGTCGCCCTGGTCCTCACCGCGGTGGTCACCTGGCAGCTGGCGCCCCTCGTGGTGCCCGCGCTCGGCTGCACCGTGTTCGCGGCCGTCGCCGTGCGCCTGTCGCGGACGCGGGCGTCGTCCCGCGGCTAGCGCTTTCCCGCGCCACCGCCCGGATGGCAGGATGGTGACCATCGCGCCGGCACGGCGCCGGCCGAGGAGCGAGCGATGCACCCGAAGGACCGCGGCACCGCCGTCACCCTGCACGACGTCGCCCGCGAGGCCGGCGTCTCGCTCGCCACCGCGTCCCGCGCCCTCAACGGCAGCGCGCGCAAGGTCAACGAGGACTACCGGGCCCGGGTCGTCGCCGCGGCGGCGTCCCTCGGCTACTCCCCGAACCTCTCGGCGCAGGCCGTGGCGAAGGGCGCCACCTCCACCGTCGCGCTGCTGGTGAGCGACATCGCCGACCCGTACTTCTCGAGCATCGCCTCGGGGGTCCTCGCGGCCGCGGAGGCCGCCGGGCTCGTGGTCACCATCGGCGTGACGCACCGCGATCCCGTGCGCGAGCTGGAGCTCGTCCGCGCCCTCCGCGGCGGGCGGCCCCGCGTGATGCTCCTCGCCGGCAGCCGCTTCGACGACGAGGCCTCCCGCGACGCCCTCGTCGCCGAGCTGCAGGCGTTCGAGCGCGCCGGCGGACGGGTGGTGATGCTGAGCCAGCGCTCGCTCCCCTTCCCCACGGTGCAGCTCGACAACCGGGCGGGCGCGCGGGCCCTCGCCGACGCGCTCGTCGACCTCGGCTACCGCCGCTTCGCGGTCCTGCACGGCCCCGCGACCCTCGTGACCTCCGCCGACCGCCTGGCGGGCTTCGCGGAGGGCCTCGCCGCCCGCGGGGTGGACCTCGACCCGGCCCTCGTGGTCGCGACGGACTTCACGCGCGACGGCGGGCACGCCGCCATGACCCGCCTGCTCGACGAGCACCCCGGGCGCATCGAGCTGGTGTTCGCCGTGACCGACGTGATGGCGATCGGCGCGTCGTCGGCGCTGCGCGACCGCGGCGTGGAGCCGGGCACGGGCATCGGCGTCGCGGGGTTCGACGACATCCCGACGGTCAGCGACGTGAGCCCCGCGATCACGACGGTCGCCGTCCCGCTCGGCGAGATCGGGAGCCGCGCCATCGGCCTGGCGCTCGACGAGGACGCCGACGCCGACGCGACCGTCGTCCTGCCGACCTCGGTGGTCGTCCGGCCGAGCACGCCCGACCGGTCCGGCCGCTCGGCCTGATCTGCCGCTCGGCCTGATCCGCCCGCTCCGCCCGCTTCGCCTGATCGCCCCGACCCGCCAGACCCGCCTGACCGCGGTGGCGCCGGCATGCGATCTGGTCGAGGTGTCCCCGACTGCGGGAAACCGCTTGCCGCAGGGCGGCTCCTCGGCATAGCATCCGGGTAAACGCTTTCCACCAATGAAAGGGCCCCCGTGTCAGAGACGACAACGCCCCGCACCCTCGGCATCATCATGAACGGCGTGACGGGCCGCATGGGCTACCGCCAGCACCTCGTCCGCTCGATCCTCGCCATCCGCGAGCAAGGCGGCGTCCTCCTCTCGGACGGGAGCCGCGTGCAGCTCGAGCCGCTCCTCGTGGGCCGCTCGGAGGCGAAGCTCGCCGAGCTCGCCGCCCGCCACGGCCTCGAGCACTGGACGACCGACCTCGACGCGGCCCTCGCCGATCCGCGGTGGCAGGTCTACGCCGACTTCCTCGTGACGCGCTCGCGCGTCCCCGCCATCCGGAAGGCCATCGCGGCCGGCAAGGACGTCTACACGGAGAAGCCGGTCGCCGAGTCCTACGTCGAGGCGCGGGAGCTCGCCGAGCTCGCCAGGGCCGCCGGGATCAAGAACGGCGTCGTGCACGACAAGCTCTACCTGCCCGGCCTCCAGAAGCTCAAGCGGCTCATCGAGTCGGGGTTCTTCGGCCGGATCCTGAGCGTCCGCGGCGAGTTCGGCTACTGGGTGTTCGAGGGCGACTGGCAGGACGCGCAGCGCCCCAGCTGGAACTACCGGAGCGAGGACGGCGGCGGCATCGTCGTCGACATGTTCCCGCACTGGAACTACGTGCTGGAGGACCTCTTCGGCCCCATCGAGGGCGTGTACGCGAAGGCGACGACGCACATCGAGGAGCGCGTGGACGAGCACGGGGTGCCGTACACCGCGACGGCCGACGACGCCGCGTACGCGATCTTCGACATCGCCGGCGGCGTGACCGCGCAGCTGAACTCGTCGTGGGCGGTGCGCGTGGACCGCCCCGAGCTGGTGGAGTTCCAGGTCGACGGGACACTGGGATCCGCCGTCGTCGGGCTGTTCGGCGCGAAGGTGCAGCCGCGCGTCGCGACGCCCAAGCCCACCTGGAACCCCGACCTCCCGGAGACGCACGACTACTCCCGGGACTGGCAGGAGCTTCCCGTCAACGACGTCTTCGAGAACGGCTTCAAGACCCAGTGGGAGCAGTTCGTCCGGCACGTGGTGGAGGACGCGCCCCACGAGTACGACTTCTTCGCGGGGGCCCGCGGGGTGCGGCTCGCCGAGCTCGGGCTGCGGTCGTCCCGCGAGGGCCGCCGCATCGACGTGGCCGCGCTCGACGCCGAGGCCGACGCGGAGGCGCTGGCGGCCGTCGAGGTCGCGCCGTGACCCGCGTCGCCCTCCTCGGCGCCGACGGCGCGATCCGGCCGCACGAGCTCGGCCCGGCGCCCGCGTTCGCGCCGCCGACGGGACCGCTCGTCTCCCGGGTGGCGTACGCGGCCGCCCACGTCGTCCCCGTCGCGCACGGCGAGAACGTGCCCGGGCATCCGGCGCGCATCGACTGGGACGCGACCCTCGGCTTCCGGCACCGCATCTGGTCGTGGGGGCTCGGCGTCGCCGACGCCATGGACACCGCCCAGCGCAACATGGGGCTGGACTGGGCGGCCACCCGCGAGCTCATCCGGCGCAGCGCCGCGGAGGCCGCCTCCGTCGGCGGCTCCGTGGTCGTCGGCGTCAACACCGACCAGCTCGTGGATGACGTCGTGCCGCTCGAGCGCGTCGTCGACGCCTACCTCGAGCAGCTCGCCGTGGCGGAGGACGCGGGGGCCGGCGTCGTGCTGATGGCCAGCCGGCACCTCGCCCGCGCCGCCACCTCCGCCGCCGACTACGAGCGGGTCTACGCGGCCGTGCTCGCGCGCGCCTCCCGGCCCGTGATCCTGCACTGGCTCGGCGCGGCGTTCGACCCGGTGCTCGCCGGCTACTTCGGGTCCGCCGACACGGCGGCCGCCTCGGACACCGTCGTGCGCATCATCGAGGACGGCGGCGACGCCGTGCGGGGCATCAAGATGTCGCTCCTCGACGCGGGGGCCGAGGTCGCCCTGCGCGCCCGCCTCCCCCGCTCCGCCTCCCTCTTCACGGGCGACGACTTCTCCTACGTCGGCCTCATCGAGGGCGGCGAGGACCCGGACGGCGTCGTCCGCCGCTCCGACGCCCTCCTCGGCGCGTTCGCCGCCCTCGCGCCGTCCGCGTCGGCGGCCATCCAGGCCCTCGACCGCGGCGACGTCGCGGGCTACCGGCGGATCCTCGGCCCGACCGAGGCGCTCTCCCGGCACGTCTTCGCCGCGCCGACGCAGTACTACAAGACGGGCATCGCGTTCCTCGCCTGGCTGAACGGCCACCAGCCGGCGTTCTCCATGGTGGGCGGCCTGCACTCGGCGCGCTCGCTCCCCCACCTGTCCGGGATCGTCCGGCTGGCGGACGAGGCCGGGGCGCTGGAGCGGCCGGAGCTGGCCGCCGAGCGCTGGAACGGGATGCTCGCGCTGGCCGGCGTCGAGGCGCCGAGCATGGTCCGCGCGTGACCGCGCCGCGCGA
>NZ_JAVCVL010000237.1:0-4010 GCF_032917815.1 Clavibacter sp. MX14-G9D
GCCGCGAGCGCGGCGGGGTGCGCGGGGGCGGGCATGGATGCAGTATCGCCCATCGGCCGGGAGGCCCCGGCGGCCCGCACGCGTACGGACAGCCGGGGAGCCCTAGGATCGCAGGGACGAGAGCGGGGTCGGGTGGTCAATCCACGGGTGACGCTGACCACGGCGACCAGCAGGGGCCTCGTCCTCGACCTGGTCCGCAGCCGCGGGCCCATCAGCCGCGTGCAGATCGCCGAGCTGACCGGGCTGACGCAGGCCACCATCTCCAAGATCGTCCGCGCGCTCCTCGCCGACGGCATCGTCGCGGAGACCGGCGAGCGCGAGTACACGGGCGGCAAGCCGCGCGTCATGCTGCAGATCAACCCCACCGCGCGCTTCGCCGTGGGGGTGCAGCTGGGTGCTGACTCGATCACCTACGTCGTCACCGACGTGAACGGGTCGATCGTCGGCCGGACCCGCACGCGCGGCGCCCGGGACGCGCCGCCGGACGACGTGACCGCCGCCATCGGGCGGCGCATCGGCGTGCTCCTGCCCGCGCTGGGGCTGGATCCGACGCGCGTCGCGGGCATCGGCCTGGTCGCGCCCGGCCCCCTCGACCTCGCCGCCGGCAGCGTGCTCGACGCCCCCACCCTCCCCGGCTGGAGCGGCTACCCGGTGCGCGGCGCCCTCGCCGACGCGACCGGGCTGCCGGTGCTCCTCGACAACGACGCGACAGCCGCGGCGATCGGCGACTTCTGGGGCGGCGACGTCGCCGACGCGGTGGCGCACTCCACGATCTACATGGGCGCGGGCGTCGGCGCGGGCATCGTGCTCGGCGGCACGGTCTTCCGCGGGTCCAGCTCGAACGCGGGCGAGCTCGGCCAGATGCGCATGCACCGCGGGGAGGCGCCGCGCGGGCCGTCGACGGAGGAGCTGGCGGGCCCGGCGGCGGTGGCGGCGCGTGCCCGGCAGGCTGTCGACCAGGGCCGGGAGGCCGGCTTCGCGCTCAGCGCCGACGCGGATCCCTTCGCCGACTTCGCCGCCGTCGCGGCCGCGGCCGTGAAGGGCGACGCGCTCGCCGTGGACCTCGTCACGGAGTCGGCGGAGCACCTGGCGGACGCCGCGATCGCGCTCGCGAACCTGCTCGACCTCGACTCGCTGTCGCTCGCCGGCCCGTCGTTCGAGACCGCGGGCAGCCTGTACCTGCAGGTGGTGGAGCGGCGGCTCGACGCGGGCTTCTTCGCCCGGTCGCGGCACCGCGTGCGCGTGCAGCTGTCGGCGCACGTGGCGGACGCCGCGGCGGTCGGCGGCGCCGCGCTCGTGCTGCAGCAGGAGCTCTCGCCGCGCACGCTCGGCCTCGTGACGCCCGCGCGGGGCTGACGCCGTACCGCGTCCGGGGTAGTGGCCGAGGTCGCGTCCGCGGCCGCGCCGCCGTGCCGGTTGACATTACTTAAGTCGGGAACGAAACTAGGTCGGTCGCCTGGGACCGGGTCATCCGGCAGGCGGAGCGCAGTGCCGCGCTGACCCTGGAAGGACCCCATGCCCCACCTGAGCCTCGACGGCCCCTGGACCCTCACCGCCGTCTCCGGAGCCGCGCCCGAGGGCATCCTCGGCCGCGACGTCCCCGCCACCGTGCCCGGATGCGCGCACACCGACCTGCTGGCCGCCGACCTCATCACGGATCCCTTCGACGGCGACGCCGAGGCCGCGCAGCAGTGGATCGGCAGCACCGTCTGGCGCTACGCGCGCACCTTCGACTGGCGGGACGACGGCTCGGAGCGGCACGACCTCGTCGCCGACGGGCTCGACACGCTCGCGACCGTGGTGCTCAACGGCACGGTGGTCGCGCAGACCCGGAACCAGCACCGCTCCTACCGCTTCAGCGTCGGGCACCTCCTGGTCGCCGGCGAGAACCGCATCGAGGTCGTGTTCGACGCGCCCGTGGAGGCTGCCGAGCGCCTCTCGGCGGAGCACGGCGGCGCGCTGCCGCACGTGAACCACCACCCCTACAACGCGCTGCGCAAGAACGCGTCGAACTTCGGCTGGGACTGGGGCATCGACGTCGCGACGAGCGGCATCTGGCGCTCCATCGGCATCCACTCCTGGTCGGGCGCCCGCATCGCCGCGGTGCGCCCGCTCGTCGACGTCTCCGGCGGTACCGGGATCCTCACGACCGCGGTCGAGATCGAGCAGTCGGGCGCGCGCGCCTCGGTGCCCGTCACCGTGCGCGTCTCCCGCGACGGCCGCGAGCTCGCGGCGGCCACCTCGGACGTGCTCGCCTCCGGCAGCGTCGTCGTGGCCGTCCCCGACGCCGCGCTCTGGTGGCCCGTCGGGCACGGCGCGCAGCCGCTGCACGACGTCGAGGTCGAGGTCGCGGGCGACGTCCGCCGCACCCGCGTCGGCTTCCGCACGGTCTCCCTCGACACCACGCCCGACGAGCACGGCAACCGCTTCGAGCTGCGCGTGAACGGCGAGCTCGTGATGATCCGCGGCGCCAACTGGATCCCCGACCACGCCTTCCTCACGGAGATGACGCGCGAGCGCTACGGCCGCCGCATCGACGACGCGCTCGACGCGAACATGAACCTGCTGCGCGTCTGGGGCGGCGGGATCTACGAGTCCGAGGACTTCTACCAGCTGTGCGACGAGCGCGGCGTGCTGGTCTGGCAGGACCTCCTGTTCGCCTGCGCCGCGTACGCGGAGGAGGAGTGGCTGGCCGCCGAGGTGCGCGCGGAGGTGCGCGAGGCCGTCACGCGGCTGTCGCCGCACGCGTCGCTCGTGGTCTGGAACGGCAACAACGAGAACATCGTCGCGTTCGCCGAGTGGGGCTGGCGCCCGCGGCTCGCGGGCCGCACGTGGGGGAACGGGTACTACCGGGAGCTGTTCCCGGCGATCCTCGCGGAGCTCGACCCGAGCCGCGTCTACACGCCCGGCAGCCCCTACTCGTTCGACGACTACCTCCACCCCAACGTCGACACCGACGGCACCGTCCACATCTGGGACGTCTGGAACACCAAGGACTACACCGCCTACCGCGAGTGGAACCCGCGCTTCGTCGCGGAGTTCGGCTTCCAGGGGCCCGCCGCCTGGACGACCCTCATGAGCACCGTGCACGACGAGCCGCTGGACCCGTACGGCCACGAGATGCTCGTGCACCAGAAGGCCCACGAGGGGAACCTCAAGCTCGAGCGCGGCATGCAGGGCCACCTGCCCGCGCCCGCGGGCATCGACGACTGGCACTTCGCCACGCAGCTCAACCAGGCCCACGCGATCCGCTTCGGCATCGAGCACTTCCGCTCGCTCGCGCCGTACAACACGGGCACGGTCGTCTGGCAGCTGAACGACGACTGGCCCGTGGTCTCCTGGGCGGCCGTCGACTTCTCGGAGCGCCGGAAGCCCCTCTGGCACGCCCTGCGGGACGCGTACCGGCCGCGGCTCGCCACGTTCCAGCCGCGGGACGGCGGCCTCGCGCTCGTCGTGCTCAACGACACGGCCGAGGCGCTCGCGACCGACGTGGAGATCGCGCGCGTCGACGTCGACGGCGACGTGCGGGCGAGCGCCACCGTGCGCGTCGAGGTGCCGGCCCGCGGATCGGCATCCTTCCCGGTGCCGGCCGACCTCGCCGCGGCGGGCGACGCCGCACGCGAGATCCTGGTGGCGACCGCCGCGTCCGGCCTCGACCGGGCGATCCTCGACCTCGCCGAGGTCGTCGACCAGGCGCTCGACGCCGACCCGCTCGTCGCCGCGGTCGAGGAGACCGCGACCGGCTGCCGGATCACCGTCACCGCGACCTCCTACGTGCGCGACCTCACCGTGCTGGCGGACCGCGCGCACCCGTCCGCCGCGGTCGACCGGGGGCTCGTCAGCCTCCTGCCCGGCGAGACGTGCGTGCTCACGCTCACGGGCGACGGGCCGATCGACGCCGACGCCGCCCTGTCGCCGCTCGTGCTGCGGCACGCCAACGGGCTCGTGGCGGCCGCCGCGCACCCGGGCGGATCCGCGGACGACGCCGTGGGCGCGGAGGCCGCGCGGGC
>NZ_JAVCVL010000238.1:0-3967 GCF_032917815.1 Clavibacter sp. MX14-G9D
CCGCCGCTGGCCGCGCACACGCCGAGCCGGGACGAGGACCCGCGGCCCGCCCCCTCCCCCGAGCCCGCGTCGTGGACGACCGGCGCCGCGGCCCCGTCGCTCGAGCCCGCGTTCGGCACCCGCGCGTCCGCCGCGGCCGAGGACCTCGAGGGCGTCGACCCCGGGGACCGCGCGGCCGAGCCGACCGGATCCGCCGCTGCCGACGCACGCACGCCGTTCACGCCGCCGACCGGCCACTGGTCGGTGCAGGACCAGGTCGACGAGGACCAGCCGCACACCGGAAACCACTTCATCCTCCCGACCGTGCCGCACGCCGGCGACATGCAGCAGGCGCTGAACAGCACGGGCGAGATCATCATCACCGGATCGATCGACCTGCCCCGCAGCCTGGGCTCCATGGGCACCCACCCGGACCGCTTCGACACGGCCGACATGGACCGGATCCTCGAGCAGGGCGACGACCACGACCACGCCCCGGGCGGCGCCGACTCGGAGCCCGTCCGCGCGAGCCGGGCGGTCAGCACCCACACCTCGACGCGCGCCGTCGTGCAGCCTCCGCCCCGCAAGCGCTTCACCGCGCCCGTCGTCGCGGCCGTCACGGCCGGGGGAGTCGCCGTCATCGGCGCGGGCCTCGTCATCGTCGCGTTCATGACGAATGTATTCTGAACCCCTGCACCACCCCACCCGTCCCGGAAGGACTCTGTGACCGCTTCTCCCCGCGCCCTCGACCTGCTCAAGGTCGCCGCATCCGCCGCCGACTCCAAGCAGGCCATCGACCTGGTCGCGCTCGACGTCTCCGGGCCCCTGCCCCTCACCGACGTCTTCCTCATCGCCTCGGCCCGCAACGAGCGGAACGCGCAGGCGGTCGCCGACGAGATCGAGGACAAGATGATCGAGGCCGGCGCCAAGCCGCTGCGCCGCGAGGGGAAGAGCGAGGGCCGCTGGATCCTCCTCGACTTCGGCGACGTCGTCGCCCACGTCTTCACCGAGGAGGACCGCATGTACTACTCGCTGGAGCGCCTCTGGAAGGACTGCCCCGTGGTCGAGCTCGAGATCGAGCCGAGCCCGTCCGCATCCTGATCGGCCCCGGCCCGGGCCGGCCGACGCGCCCGTGAGGCGCCCGGTCCGGCCCGCCGTCCGCGCGCCCCGCGCCCGGTCACGGCCCCGTCCGCCCGGATCCGCGCGGCGGGACGCGCCGGGATGAGCGGGGAGGATGCCCTGGTCATGGGGCGGCCGGAATGTGTAGTAATGTGGACGAGTCGCTTCCGCAGGGAAGCGGAGAACGGGTCTGTGGCGCAGTTGGTAGCGCACCTGCATGGCATGCAGGGGGTCAGGGGTTCGAATCCCCTCAGATCCACCCTCGAGCCCCGCTCCTCCTCACGGAGGGGCGGGGCTCTTCCCGTTCGCGGGCCCTGCCTGGCTCAGCGGGGCTGCGCGGGGTTCGTCGGGTCGCCGTGCGAGGGCGGGTTCACGGGCGGTCCGCTCGTCGCCGGCGTGACCTGCGGCACGTGACCGCCCTGCGCGACCTCGGGCATGGTCTCCGGGACGCGGCCGGCGGGCTCGGCGCCGCCGCGCAGCGCCTCGAGGCGCCGTTCGAGCACCTGCATCACCGGGAGGCGGTCCCCGTGCGCACCCTCGTAGGCGACGAGCAGCAGGAGCTGCCGCTCGTCCAGGGGCAGGAGCCGCTGAGGGAGCGTCGCGAGCGGGATGTGGTCGAAGTCGGGCAGGGGCAGGTCGTCGTGGGCGGGTGCGTCGGTCATGGTGCCTCCTCGGGGCTCGTGTCGATGGTGGGTGCGCGGCGTGCGGGGTCGGGGACGGCGTTCACGCGGTCGTGCCCGTCCCCGGTACCGCCGGGCCCTCGGGCCAGCGCAGGAGGGCGGCGACGGACGCGCCGCCGGGCAGGCCGATCGCGTCCGGGCCGTCGGGCGCCGTGGTCGAGTCCGTGAGGACGATGCGCGCGTCGGTCAGCAGCGCGGCCCGGGTGAGCGCGACGTGCGCCGGCACGTGCCCCAGGACCTCGGCGCCGAGTGCGTCCTCCGGGGCGGCCGCGATCCACGGGGCGTCACCGAGCGCCAGCAGGCGCTGGTCGCGGAGCGCGTCGGCGTCGAGCACGAGGGTGTCGACCTGGGCGCTCGCGAGGGCGCGCACGACGGCACCCACCCGCGTCTCCGCCCAGCCGTCGCCGCGGCCCTCGTGCTGGGCCACGCGGTCGAGGACGTCGCGCTCGCCCGCCGCCAGGATCCGCTGCAGCTCCGTCCGCGTCCGGTCCTCGAGGGCCCGGCCGTCGGCGCCGTCGGCGCGCGTGTTCGTCGGCTCCACCGCCAGGATCGCCCGGGCCTCCGCTCCGAGCTCCCCCTCGAGCAGCTGGCGGGCCCGGATGTCGCCGGCGACGACGAGGAGGCGCGGCCGGTGCCGTCGGACGACCTCGTCGACGCGCTCGGCGAGCTCGCCCTGCGTCTGGCGCCAGATCTCCTCCGCGTGGTGCTGCAGCCGGTCCTGGCGCCACCCGCCCGTCTGCACCGCGTGCAGCGTGTCGGTCCGGCCCTCGACCGAGCGCTCGTCGACGAGCTCGTCCGCGCCCGCCCGCAGGACGCGCACCTCGCCGCCGTCCCGGCTGGTCTCCACGACCACGTAGGCGATGCGCTCGGGCTCGCGCTCCAGGAGGGGCACGAGGTCGGGGACCGGGACGACGCCCACGGACTCGGGCTCGGTGGGGATGCCGGGGATCGACTCGTCGAGGACCAGCTCGCCGCCCTCGACGAGGACGATGCGGGTGCGCGGGCCGCCAGGCGCGGGCTCGTGCGCGAGCGCCGACGAGACCAGCGCGAGGTCCTCGTCGGACGCGCCGTCGCGGGCGAGCCGGTCGACGACGCTCCGCCGCCGGGTCTCGAGCACCTGCGGGGGATCGGCCGTGTCGACGGAGTCGTCGACGTGCACCTGGATCCAGGGCCCGGGTCGTCGGAGCAGCTCGGCCCAGGTGCGCCGTTCGGTCGTGAGGTCGGTCATGGGAGTGCCTCCATCTCGTCGTGGACGTCCCCCCACCCGACGCCCGACGACCCGGAGGCGCCAAGGGCCTTGACAGCCCCGCCGGGTCCTCGCGGGGTGCCGCGCACGCGCTCCCCGATCGGGGGACTGTCCTCCACTTGGAGGACGCGGGTACCGTGGCCCAGGTCATCGACCCCTGGAGCTCCACAATGTCGCACGCCACCCTGCACCGGACGCACGCCACCGACCCGCACCGCGCATCGGTGGTCGGATCCGCGGTACTGGGGTTCCTCGCCGCGTTCGTGGTGGGCGCGGCGGTCATCGTCACGCTCCTCATCACCTCCTTCGCGCAGGGCACCGAGGGCTACCCGGGGCTCGACGTGCCCGGCGTCGTCGACACGCGCATCGACCACGGCAGCGTCGTGACGCAGATCGGCCCGGGCGGCTTCCTCTTCCCGCTGGCCGCCGGCCTCCTGGTCGGGCTCATCGTGGCCGTGGTCGTCTACGTCCGCCGACGCGGCGCCGAGGACTGATCCTGCTCCTCCCGTCCGGGGATCCGCCCGCGGCCCTCGCGTAGGGTCGACGGGATGGACCACGCCGACGACGCCCCCGCTCCCGCGAACCGCCGGACCGCGTCCCGGGCCTCGTCACGACGGCCCTCGGTGCCTCGCCGCGGGGCCGTGCTGGGGGCGCTCCTGACGGGGCTGCTCCTCATCGTGGGCGGCTGCTCGGGTCCGGGCCCGGTGGCGCCGACGGCGACGGCGGAGCCGCTGCGCATCGTGTCCCTCGGCGACTCGTACTCGACCGGCACCGGCCCTGCGGAGCCCGTCCCCGGCGACCCCGGGGTCTGCGGCCGCACCGTGGCCGCGTCCGTCCGCGTCGCCGCGGCGGCCGTCGGCGCCGAGCTGGTGGACGCGGCCTGCGACGGGGCCACGACGGCGGACCTCACGGCGCCGCGGGAGCGCGGCGGGCAGACGGTGCC
>NZ_JAVCVL010000239.1:0-3951 GCF_032917815.1 Clavibacter sp. MX14-G9D
GCCCGTCGTGCCCGTGGCGCCCGTCGTGCCCGGGGCCTCGGGTCGGGCCTCGTCGTGGGCCTCGCTGGCGAGCGAGCGCGTCAGGCGGCCGACGGCGACGCCCGCGACGACGGCGAGCCCCGCGAAGAGGCCCGGCCGGCGGCGCGCGAAGTCGGTGACGTCCGAGAGGAGCGTCCCCGGGTCGCGGCCCTCGAGGTAGTCGGCGGCGCTGCCCGCGCGACGGGAGACCTGGGCGACGAGCTCGCTCGCGAGGCCGGTGCTCTCCGACCTGTCGCCCATGTCGCGGAGCTCCTCGCTGAGCGTCCGCAGGCTGCCCGCCGCCTTCTCCTGCTGCACGCCGGTCTGCTGGCGGAGCTGGTCGCGGGTCTCGCTGACGAGGCCCTGGATCTGGCTGCGCGCCTCCGACGCGACCTTCCCGGCCTCGTCCTTCGTGACGCCGGCGACGTGCTGGGTCCCGGCCTTGGCGTCCGAGGCGACGCCCGCGGCCTGCTCCTTCGCGGTGTCCTTCGTGCTGCCGCCGCCGCCGTCGGCGCCGCCCGTGACGGTCCCGGTCGTCGACGTGACGGTGGCGGGGACGACCGCGTACGCGTCGTCGGCGTCGGTCCCGGCGCCCGTGGGCACCGCCGGTGAGATGTCGTTCGACATGTGTTCCCTCTCGCTGCTGATCGTGATCGTGTTCGAGATCGCCGGAGCCGCAGGGCCCGGCGATGACCTACGCAACTCCGCAGGGAGGGGAGTGAGAAGGGGCCCCGTCGAAAACGGGGCCCCCTAACAATTCGCGCGCGAATGCGCTATACGCCATGCGCCGCGCGCCGCGCGCCGCGCGCCGCGCGCCGCGCGCTGCGCGCTAGGGCGTCTTGCGCCCGCTGGTGTGCTTCACCGGGGTCACGGGCGGACCCTGGCGGCGGACGGCCGGTCGCACGGGCTCGCCGCGACGGTCCTGGCCGGGGACGGGACGGGAGCGCCGGCCGTAGATGAGCTCCGAGGAGTCGAGCAGCCACGGGACCAGCGCCAGCGTGACGCCGTGCACGAGCAGCAGCTTCTGGCGGATCCGCCGCGCCTTGTGGTTGTGCAGCAGCGTCTCCCACCAGTGCCCGACGATGTAGACGGGCGTGTAGACCGTGATGATCTCGCTGCCGTGCTCCTCACGGCGCGACTTCAGGTACTTGATGAGCGGGAAGCTGATGTCCCGATACGGCGAGGCCACGATGCGCAACGGCATGTCGATCTCCATGTCGATCCACTGCCGCTCCAGGAGCCTGGTGGCCTCGTCGTCGATGGAGACGTGCACGGCCTCGATGCTGTCGTGGTTCGCGGCGATGGCGTAGTCGAGGGCCTTGAGGACGGGCTTCTGCATGCGCCCGACGAGCACGACCGCGTGGTCGCCCGTGGAGCCGAAGACCGTGACGGGGTCGACCTCGATCTCCTTCTCCACGTCCCGGTAGTAGCGGTTGACGCCGAGCATGAGGAGGAACAGCACCGGCATGATCGCGAACACCAGCCAGGCGCCGTGCGTGAACTTGGTGATGGTGACGACGATGAGCACCAGCGCGGTGAGCAGCGCGCCGAACGCGTTGATGGACAGGCTGCGGATGACCTCGCCCCGGTCGGCGCACCCGGCCCGCAGCATCCGCAGCCAGTGGACCACCATGCCCGTCTGCCCGAGGGTGAACGACACGAAGACGCCGATGATGTAGAGCTGGATGAGCTGCGTGAGGTTCGCCTGGTACACGACGAGGATCAGCGTCGCGCCGAGCGCCAGCAGCAGCATGCCGTTGCTGTAGACGAGGCGGTCGCCCCGCGTCAGCAGCGACTTGGGCGCGTAGGCGTCCTTCGCGAGCACGGAGCCGAGCAGCGGGAAGCCGTTGAACGCGGTGTTGGCGGCGAGGAGCAGCACGGCCGCGGTGGTGGCCTGCAGCAGGTAGAACATGATGCTGCCGTCGTCGAACGTGGCCGCCGCGACCTGGGCCATGAGGCTCTTCTGCGGCTCCGTGGCGCACTCGGCCCAGCCGATGAGGTCGCACGGGTGCTCGCCGTAGTGGACGCGGGCGATGAGGGCCAGCGACGTGAGGCCGACGAACAGGACGATGGCGGTGCCGCCCATGATGACGAGGGTCGACTGCGCGTTCCTGACCTTGGGCGTGCGGAACGCGGGCACGCCGTTCGAGATGGCCTCGACGCCGGTGAGGGCCGAGCACCCGCTCGAGAACGCCCGGAGCAGCAGCAGGATGAAGGCGACCTGCGACAGGCTCGGGGTGTCGACCGTGTACGCCGCGGACTCGGCGACGGGCGGGTCGCCGAGCGCCGTGCGGGCGAGGCCCACCGCGATCATGACGCCGACGCTCGCGATGAAGAGGTACGTGGGGACCGCGAACGCCTTGCTCGACTCGCGGACGCCGCGGAGGTTGACCGCCGCGAGGAGGGCCACGAAGAAGACCGCGATCTCGACGCGGAAGGGGGCGATCTCGGGGATGGCGCTGATGATGTTGTCGACGCCGGAGGCGACCGACACGGCCACGGTGAGGATGTAGTCCACGAGGAGCGCGGACGCGACGACGAGGCCGGCCTTCTCCCCGAGGTTCTTGTGGGCGACCTCGTAGTCGCCGCCGCCCGACGGGTACGCCTTGATGAGCTGGCGGTAGCTGAGGACCACGACCACGAGCAGGATCACGACGCAGGCCGCGACCCAGGGCGCGAAGCTCAGGAACGCGAGGCCGCCGAGCGTGAGGATGAGGAGCAGCTCCTGCGGGGCGTAGGCCACCGAGCTCAGGGGGTCGCTCGCGAAGATGGGCAGCGCCAGGTGCTTGGGGAGCAGCTGGCCCTCGAGCTTGTCGCTGGCGAGCTTCTCGCCGATGAGCAGCCGCTTGGCGGGACTGCTCTCGGGAGCCTGGGGGTCCGGAGTCACGAGCGGCAACGATACCCCGCGACATGCCCGGGTCGCGACGGTTCCGGGAGCGGCTTCCCCGGGCGCCGGATCCCCGTCGTCCCGCGGACTACCCGGCGGTCGCGACCGGTCCCGTGGGCAGGGTCCCGGCGGCGTCGCCGGTCGGCCCGCCGCGGCCGCGCCGGCGGCGCTCCCGCACGGGGACGGGGAGGTCGAACAGGGGCAGGGTCCGCTGGACGATCGGGCCGATCAGGAGGGCGAACGCGAGCGTGCCGAGCCCCACGTTCCCGCCGAGGACCCAGCCGATCCCGAGCACGACCAGCTCGATCCCCACGCGCACGCGCCACACCGGCCACCCCGTGCGGCGGTGGATGCCCGTCATGAGGCCGTCGCGGGGGCCCGGGCCGAAGTGCGCCCCGATGTAGAGGCCCGTCGCGAGCCCGAGGAGCACGAGCCCGCCGGCGAAGAGCGGGACGCGGATCCAGAGGCTGTCGACCACCGGCACGACGACGAGCGCGACCTGGGCGCTGTAGCCGACGAAGACGACGTTGAGCACGGTGCCCCAGCCGGGGCGCTGGCGGATGGGGATCCAGAGCAGCAGCACGAGCGCGCCGATGATGTTCGTCACCAGCCCGAAGGGGAGCCCGGTGCGCACGGTGACGCCCTGGGAGAGGACGTCCCACGGGGAGACGCCGATGCCCGCCTGGAGCATCATCCCGATGGCGAAGCCGTAGAGGAAGATGCCGATGGCGAACTGGACTGAGCGACGGAGCATGTGGGAGATCCAATCGCGGCAGGGGCTTGCGGGACAAGTGGCCAATCGGCAGGCTGTGGCCTCATGACGCCGTCCGGATCCGCTCCTTCCACCGTGCTCGGCACCACCGCCCTCCTCGGGCTGCTCGGCGAGTGGACCCGGACGGGGAGCCCGGCGTACCGGGCGCTCGCCGACGGCATCCGGCGCCTCGTGCTCGACGGCCGCGTGCCGGTGGGCGCGCGGCTGCCCGCCGAGCGCGAGCTCGCCGCGGCCCTCGGCCTCAGCCGCACCACCGTCGCGGCCACCTACGCCG
>NZ_JAVCVL010000024.1:0-22570 GCF_032917815.1 Clavibacter sp. MX14-G9D
GCCGCCAGGTCGACGCCCGCGACGTACCCGGTGCCCGTGGCGCGCACGACGCGCACCGCGCCCGTCGGCCCCGCGCCCGTGGGCACCGCGTCCGTCGCCGCACGCACCGCCGCCTCCTCCCGCTCCGGCCGCGTCACGTCGATCACGCGCTCCAGGTCCTGGAGCACGCGCGTCTGCAGCGTCGTGACCTGCACGGACACGGCGATGTGGTGGATGAAGTACACGAGCACGGCGACGTCCGCGACCGCGAGGAGCACCGCGGCGCTCACCGCGAGCACCGGCACGAAGCCGACCACGCCGTCGTCCTCCGTGTGGATGGAGCGCAGGACGATGAGCGCGTACAGGAACGTCGAGGTGAGCACCGCGAGCACGACCTGGTTGCCGCGGTCGGCCATGAAGTTCCGCACCAGCCGCGGCCCGTACGCGGACGAGGTGGTGGCGAGCACGGAGATCGTGATGGAGAACGAGGTGGCGGCGACGCCGAGCATGGTGCCGCCGATGGCGGAGAGGATCGCGCGCCCGCCGGTCGCCGACAGGTCCTCGACGAGCGGGATGTCGTCGATCCCGGCGGCGACGAGCAGGCGGTCGACCTCCACCAGCCCGAGGGCGAGGACCACCGCCGCGACGCCGAGCAGAGCGGGCAGGAGCCAGAAGGACTCGCGGGCGTGGAGCAGCCGGGATCGCATGGTCGCAGGCTACGGGGAGGGCGCGTCGACCATCCGGCGGGTAGGCGAGGATGGACAGGTGACCGACGCGACCACCTCCTCCGCCTCCGCCTCCCCCCTCCACCTCCACGACACGGCCGCCCGCGGGTTCGCCTCCGACAACTACTCCGGGATCCACCCCGAGGTGCTCGAGGCCATCGCCGCGGCGAACGGCGGGCACCAGGTCGCGTACGGCGGCGACGCGTACACGGCCCGCCTGCAGGAGGTCGTGGGCGAGCACTTCGGGCGCGGGGCCGAGGCGTTCCCCGTCTTCAACGGCACGGGCGCCAACGTCACGGGCCTCCTCTCGATGCTGCCACGCTGGGGCGCGGTCGTCTGCGCGACCACCGCGCACATCAACACCGACGAGGGCGGCGCGCCCGAGCGCGTCGCGGGCATCAAGCTGCTGCAGGTGCCCACCGAGGACGGCAAGCTCACGCCCGAGCTCATCGACCGCGAGGCGTGGGGCTGGGGCGACGAGCACCGGGCGCAGCCGCTCGCCGTGAGCATCACGCAGACCACCGAGCTCGGCACCGTCTACACGCCGGCCGAGGTGCGGGCCATCGCCGACCACGCCCACGAGCGCGGCATGCGCCTGCACATGGACGGCGCCCGCCTGTCGAACGCCGCGGCCACGCTGGATGCCCCCTTCCGCGCCTTCACGTCCGACGCGGGCGTCGACGTGGTGAGCTTCGGCGGCACCAAGAACGGCCTCCTCTACGGCGAGGCGATCGTGGTGCTCGACCCCGAGGCGTCCGAGGGCCTCGTCTACCTCCGCAAGCTCAACATGCAGCTCGCGTCCAAGATGCGGTTCGTGAGCGCGCAGCTGCTGGCGCTCCTCGGATCCGAGGTCGACGGCGTGCCGCTCTACCTCCGCTCCGCCCGCCACGCGAACGGCATGGCCGCGCGCCTTCGGGCGGCTCTCGACGGCGTGGACGGCGTGGAGTTCACGCAGGAGACGCAGGCGAACGGGCTGTTCGCGATCCTCCCCGAGGGCGTCGCCGACCGCCTCCGCGGCGAGTTCCGCTTCTACGACTGGGACCCGGCCCGCCGCGAGGTGCGCTGGATGTGCTCCTTCGACACCACCGAGGACGACATCGACCGGTTCGCGGCGGCGATCCGCCGGGAGGTCGGCGCGGCGTAGCTGCCAAGCTGGCACGGCGCACCGCGCACCGCGGACACGCCGCCCGTGACGGGCAGCCCGACCCCGGAGCGGACGGCGCGGCAGCGTCCCTCGCTCCTCGACCTGGACGGACGAAGCACATGACCCTCGAGATCCCCGGCATCAGCACGCCCTTCCGCCCGTTCCCCGAGGGCCGATGGGAGGTCGATCCCACCACGGGCCGCATCACCGTCACGAGCATCCCGGGCACGGACATCTTCACCGACCCGGGCGGCGACGACGCCGGCCAGGTCACGTCGTCGACGCTGCACGACGCCGCGACGCTGCTGACCGACGCCCCCGCGGGCGACTTCCAGCTCAGCGCGCACGTCCGCGTGCGCTTCACGGGCACGTTCGACGCCGGCGTGCTGTTCCTGCGTCACGACCGCGAGACGTGGGCGAAGCTCTGCTTCGAGTCCTCCCCGCAACGGCAGGGCATGATCGTCAGCGTCGTCAACGACCGCGTCTCCGACGACGCCAACGCCTTCACCATCGACGGCGACCACGTGCACCTGCGCGTGTCCCGGAAGGGGAGGGTCTTCGCCTTCCACGCGTCCCTGGACGGCGACCGATGGTCGCTGATCCGCGCGTTCTCGCTCCCGGGCGGCGACCGGCCGCTCGAGGTCGGGTTCGAGGCGCAGTCCCCCCAGAGCGACGGCTGCGACGTCACCTTCGACGACGCACGCCTCGTGGAGCGCACGATCACCGACTTCCGCGACGAGTCCTGAGACCGGCCACGGCACCCGGCGCCGCGCGCGGCCGGGAGGCGCCGAGGAACTCGACCGCGCCGCAGCTCCCCTCCGACTCCGTGGGAGCTGCGCTCACGCGGGCCGACGACCGCACCCTGCCACCCGACTCGGCGACGGAACTGCTGCCGGATGCCACGGTGAGGGGATCCGGAGACGATGGCGGCTCCGTGCGAGGTGCGGCGACCCCCTGGGTTCGACCCAGTCGCACCGGGAGGCGGAACCGATGAAGTGGCTGCTCACGACCGACCATCGGCAGTCGGCACGGCATGCCATCGTCTTCTTCTCCGTCCTGCTGGTCGCCGGCGTCGTGGGCATCCTCCTTCCCGGCTCCGACGCACCCGCCCGGCGAGGTCTCGGGCTGCCCATCTGGGGAATGGCTGCATTCCTGGTCGTCCTCGCATCGTTCGCGCTGGTGCTCGCCGTCCGGCAGCGCCGCCGAGAGAAGCGCGGCGAGTAGACCGCAGGGCATCCCCCGGCCAGGAGTCAGCGGCGCCACACCCCATGTCCCCGGGTGTCCGGCTGGGGATCGGCGACCGGCCGCCTAGCAGGCGACCTCGTCGGTGGCCGCGAACTGATCACGAGGCATTCGGCTGTGCCGATCCGTCGTCGGCGACGAACATGCAGAACGGGTGCCCCGCCGGATCGGCGAGGACGTAGAGCGCGCCGTCCGGATCGGCGCTCTGATCATCGAGGACCGTGGCGCCCAGCGCGACTGCTCGATCTCTGTGCCGTTCGAGCTGATCGGCATCCGTGACGGTGAAGTCGAGGTGCAGCTGCTGACGTACCGGTCCGTGCGGCCAGGTCACTCGCGGCAACTCGTCCACCCGTTGCACCGTGATGTCCACCCCTTCCGCGGTGCGGATCGCGACCCAGTCAGCGTTGTCGTCCGAGCCGTCGGCGGCGGGCTCGTCTCCTGCGCGGTACTCGCCACCCAGAAGGGCGAGGTAAAACGCGGCGAGCTCTCGCGCGTCCTCGGCGTCGAGCACGATCTGTCGCATGTGCAGGACCATGTCCGCAGGGTATTCCGATCGTCGACCTGAGAACGTCCAGGCACGTTCGGCTGCTCCGCCTAGACGCGTCAGCGCAGCGACGAACATGCACCATTCCTCGTGATCGCCCCTCACCGGACGCGCCGCTCGGCTAGTCCTCGAGTGCGTCCGGCTGCGGCAACCCGACGAAGGGCGCCGCGCGGCGTTCGAACTCCGCCCGGTCTCCCGCAGGCAGGAGCCCGCTGGCTCCGAAGCTGATGTTGATCGAGTTCTGCTCCCACCCGTAGTCGGCGGCTCCCTCGTTCCGTTTCGCGAACGTGCCCTCCGCGTCGTCCAGGGACATGTCCTGGAACGAGAAGAACATCCATTGACCGTGGGGCCCCTCGGCGCCCCCAGCCACCAGCACCTGGTCCTCCGGCCGCGACCCTCCGTGCATCTCGACGAGGTCCTCGGGATCCTCCGGCCACCGCTCCTGATCGAGGTACGGCTCGGACCAGCCGTGCGCCACCAGCACCTCGCCCATGATCCGCATCGCCTCCTGCTTCCCCGCCCATGTGCCCGGCACCGCATCCGACTGCCACGTCGGCAGGTTCACCCCTCGCAGCATGGACGACCCGCCCCACCTGTTCTCGGTCTCGAACGTGATCGACTCCGCCTGAGCAGGATCCGGGCCCGACGACCACGACATCCCGAACCGCGAACCCAGCCGGTCCGTCATCTCCCGCACCATCGACTCCTGCGTAGCGATCGCCTCATCGGGCGGAGGAGCCGCCAGCGCTTCGGCGGCGCTCCACTCCGCATGCCCGGGGTGATCACGCCACTGGATGCGCTCCTCGGTCCCGTCCGCGCGCACCACGGTCGTCACTACGGCCGGCGGCGACGTCGCCCCGACCCCGAGCCCCACGAGCACCGGGATTGCGATGACCACGGAGGCAGAGAGCGCGAACCCCCGGCGCATCGCCCGGTTCATCGGTTCTCGGCGCGGAGCTGCCGCAGGAAGGTCGGGGCCCGCTCCTCGATGCTGCATCGACCCAGCCTCCTCACGCGAGCCCCGTGCCCGCATCCCTCCCTGGAGTGACTGATCCCGCGACAGACGCGCAAGTCGTGCCCCGCGAGCTGGACTCGACAGGACGACCCGGCGCCGTGAGGGATGCCACCCGGAAGCTCTCGCTGCCACGCCCCACCCTGCCCCGGACGTCTACACCCCTCTACGGTGGTGCCATGCCCCGCGAAGTCGACAAGGTGGTCTGCAACGTGATCGAGCACGACCACCTCCTCGTGTTCACCCACGATGCGATCCCCCTCACCACCACGGGTGTGCAGGTGCCTGCCGGCAGCATCGAGGCAGACGAGACGCCCGAGGACGCGGCCGTCCGCGAGCTCACCGAGGAGACGGGCCGCGACGGCCAGGTCGTTCGTCTGGTCGGCGTCGATCGGTACGACCTCAGACCGACGCGCGACGAGGTCGCCGTCCGCCACTTCGTCGAGATGAGGATGACCCCCGCCGACGTCGAGGAGCGGTGGGCAGCTCGAGAACCCACCCCCGCACATGGCGGCGGACCCGTGCGCTGGACGTGCTGGTGGCTCCCGCTGGACAAGGCGCACGTGCTGTCGGCCGGGCTCGGATCGATGATCGGCGTCACGACACGAGCCGGCCAGTAGAGGATCCCGGCCCGGACGCCGCGGGAGGGTCGGATTCGCCGTCCCGGCCGGCCCTTCCTAGGCTCGGAAGATGGACGAGGACGTGATCGGACGGATTGTGCTGGGCCTGGTCATGGTCGCCAGCGGGGTACTGGTCATCCGGGTCGCGCACAGCACGGCGAGCGGGAGGCTGGGGCGCAACCAGGTCGCGGGCATCCGCACGGCGTCGACGCTCGCGAGCGACGCCGCCTGGCTCGCCGCGCATCAGCGGGCAAAGCGGTCGACCCTCGCGGCGGGCGCGTGCGCGATCGCCTCGGCGGTCCCCACGGTGCTGCCCGTGCCGATCGGAGCAGTGCTGGCCACGGTTCTCGCCGGGTGCCTCGCGATGCTCGGCTTCGCGATCCATGGGACGGTCGTCGGCGGGCGGGCGGCACGCGAGGCGCAGCAGAGCGAGCACGGGCGGAGGCCGGAGCGCGACCGGGGGCACTGAGCCGGGAAAAGGTACTGACCCGCGTGAGACTTGGACCGCAGAATCTTTTCGCGCCAGGCAAACGGGCACGGCCAGAAACGAAAATCACGTCGCTGATCCACCTCATCACCAATTGGTCATTCAATGGCCAACCGCAGATTCCTCGAGATTCCATCAGGTAGACGGTCCCTAAAGATGAGATTCGCCGTGTTCAGTCCAGCGATTGTAGCTTCATCGCCTCACCTAGGCATTGCCAGGTTTTTTGGAGCAACGGCCTAACTGCCTGACGAGAGCCGGATTCATTAGATAGGGGGCGTGCGCGGTGGCGGTCGGCTGCTTGTCGAGCTGGACGCACCCTGCGTACGTTCGGTGGCACCAATCAGTACTCGATGAAGGAGAATGATGAACGCGCACCGTTATCGCATCCCCACCGCAGTCCTCTTGGCCGGGGGCCTGGTGCTGACGTCGACGTCGATGGCATCCGCCGCCCCGACAGCTACGAATGCCGTCATCGCGCCGGCATCCATCAGCGCACCGACATTGACCGAGGCCGAGCTCGCGGAAGTGGGCCTCACCAGAGAGGACGCTGACGCGGTCGTGCGCGAGGCGGAGGCTGCGCTCGCGGCGGCAGAAGCGCGGGGCGAGATCACCGCGGCGGATGCGGCGGCGTTCCGCCAGCACCTGCTGACCACCGGCAACGGCGGTAGTGGCGAGGTGTCGACGCAGGCGCTCCCTGTGTGGGCGGCAGCCGCGATCATCGGATGCGCCGGCAGCGTCATGCTCGGCGAGGGAGCCGACCAGGTCAAGAACGCCCTGCGCACCGGTGGCGTGGACAGCGCCACCGACATCGCCCTCGGCATCGGCGTGGACTGCGTCTTCGGAGCCGTGCCCGGCGGCGCCATCGGCGCCGCAGCGAAGAAGACCCTGACGCAGCCGATCAAGGACACCCTCCGACCGGCGGTCAAGAAGGTCATCGAGACGTTCCAGCGCAACAACGACTGAGTTCCTCGAGGTCGGGGGCGTCATCACGTGCCCCCGACCTCGCCGTCCCGGCCCGATTGGACGAGATAGGAGAGTGGACCGATGAGAGACCTCGCACGGTGGCTGTATCCGCTTCTGCTGGGTAGCGCGTGGGGGAGCCTCTGGGCCGCCGTCACCGCATGGCGCCAGGGCACGGGAGATGCGGCGCCATGGCTCTTGGGTGCAGCAGTCATCGCCGGATCCCTCGCCGTGCCAGCGATCACGATCGCATCCCGTCCGCTGGTGGCCTACTTCTTCGGCTCCTCCCGGCGCACGTTCGCCATCATCATGCTCGTCGTCCTCACCGTCGGAGGACCACGCCTGCTCCTCTCGCCCGAAGCCGTGATCGACGCCGTGACTCTGCTGGTCATCTCCGTCGTGCTCGCTGCCATCGCCGCGGGCGCTGCACGGTACGCACTGCGGCGTGAGACGCCCGACTCGCCAGAGGGCCTCGACAGCGCCGCATGACGTCACACAGTCCGCGCAGCAGCTCGGTGGCACAGAAGCCGTGACTCACAGTGGTTGAAGCGGGCCCTCTGCGATCTTCTTCGTAGTCGCTCACGGGTTCTTGCGCCCCGCGAACCCCTAGCCCCGGCTGGGGGTTCTCGCGTTGACCGCGCGACCTCTTGGCCCGTAGTCCGCCGCCTGCGGCCGCTTCTTACTACCCGCGTTGCGACCGTACCGGGCTGTCGGTGTCCTCCAGTGAGGTCGCACACCCCAGCGCGCCCATGCCACGTGCACCGACCGGTCGCCTGCACCGTGGACGTCAACCGGTTCCTCAGGATGACCCCCAAGGGATCCCTCCTCGGACGCACCCTCACCGTATCGGCAGGTCTTGTACTACGCACTTGACACACAGATTCTCACCCTTGTACCGTCCAGGTGACACAGGAGGTGGGTCATGGTGGACCCGATAGCACTCGGCCTACCGCTGCTCGCGGTCACTCTCATTCTCACGTGCGCGATCGCGGTCTTTGCTGCGTCGGCAAGACGACGGGCGGTGATTGCAGACGTAAATATTGACGCCATGCACATGTCGGCATTACGTAGAGCTCGCCAGAGAGCGGTCGCCGCGATCGGTGCCTCCGTCGTGGTCTTGGTCGTGATGTCGGCGCTGGGCTTGAGCGTCGCCCCGCTCCTGGGCCTTCCGCTCCTATTAGCAGCACCGGTGTCTGCGTCTGTCGGGCTACTGCTTTACAGCCTCGTCCCTGCCTTGCGTCATGCCGTCTCGCCTTCCGCGGTGCGTAGCGCCTCACTCACCCCGCGAACTGTGGCGTCGTACCTCAGCGGCTCGCTGTCCCTGCCACCGATCATTGCACTGATCTGTCTCGTGGCCTTCGTGATCGTCACGGGAGTCACGTCCTCGCCCGATGACCTCGGCCTGTCACGAGCGATCGCATTCACCTCGCCGGATACCGTGTCTGCGTCCAGCCCGTACGCCGGATGGTTCTACGGTCTGCCCCTTCTGGGTACCTGCGTCGTGCTGATCGTCGTCACGATCTCGACCATGGCTCGCATCAGCGCGACTCCTGCGTTCCCCGACCCCGCTCTCGTGAGTCTGGACACGGCCTGGCGGCGCGAGTCCATGCGCATCGTCTCGGCGATCGCGGTCTTCTCTCTCACGCTGCCCTTCGGCGGCGCCGCAGCCATTTCGGGACGGGCCCTGCTCTCCGCGGTCCTCCCGACCTCCCACCCAGGATGGACCGCGCTGGGCATCATGTTCGTGGCCACGGGACTGGTCAGCGTCGTCCTCTCTGGCGTCAGTCTCGCCTTCGCGACCCGCCAGGCTCTCGCACTCCCCCGCGCCAGCCTCCGTGCAGCCGAGCCGACTCGATGACGCGCACCACGGAAGGCCGGCTGTGATCCGCATCGACCCGAGCAACGCCCTGCCTCCTTACGAACAGATTCGTGTGCAGATCGCGGACCTCGTTCGGGCGGGCACGTTACCTGCAGACCAGCGCCTGCCGACCGTCCGTCAGCTCGCAGCGGACCTGCGAGTCGCCCCCGGGACAGTCGGCAAGGCCTACGCGCTCCTTGAGTCAGAAGGGCTCCTTGCCACCAACCGCTCGAAAGGCACGCGCGTGGCCGCTGGCCACCACCACGCCGCCACGGTCCAGGACGCAGCGCAGCGATACGTCGCGACGGTCGCGGGAGTCGATCTCGAGCAAGCGCTGGGCGCGATCCGAGCCGCATGGGCAACACGATCAGATCCATGACCGCGCAAAGGCCTAAGCGCGAGAGACGTCCGACCCGTACTTCCTGTTTCAACAGAGGATCCCTGCCCGGACGGACGCACGATCACCCCAGCGCGGGCGCCGGCTGGATCTTGCGGCGCTCCGCGATGCGGACGAGCACGGACGCCGTGTCCTGCCGCGCGAGGAGCACGGCGTCGGTGCCCGCCGGGATCGTGTCGGCCGGGCGCTTGATGGTGACGCTGAGCGAACGGCCGCGGAAGCGGACGATCGACGCGGAGCTCGACGGCAGGTAGTCGACGTACGCGCGCACCTCGTCGACGTCGACGAGCCGCCACCAGTCGATCCACTCGGGAGAGTCCAGCACGTCGCCCAGGCGGTCCATCTCGTCGAGGTACTCCTGCGGGACCTCGTTCGTCGGGCCTCCCCCGCCCCAGTAGACCTGGATGTGGTCGTCCGGCTGCTCGACGAAGCGGAACCCGATCGCCCTCGCAGGGCCGGTCGGCTCGATGGGCAAGGGCTCTCGATGACCGCCGCGCACCTCGACGGACCCCGTCTCTGCATCGAGCACGAAGCTCCCGCGGTCGCCCAGGATGATGCCAGGGACCGACACCCCTTCCGCGGTCGTGCTCGACGTCCACCGCAGACTCCGCGCCGCACGGTGGAAGTGCCAGTACGTGGATCCGCCGACGATCTCGTCCGACAGCCGCGACGACCGCTCGCCGCGCAGCTCCTCCACCTCGACCCGGAGCCGGAGGAAGCCGTCGTCGCGGAGGACACCGACCAGCCGCATCCGGCGGGACCGGCTGCGGTCCTGCTTCCACGGGCCGTGCCGCGGGATCTCGTAGTCATCGCGACGGGCGGCGTCGGCGGCGCGGTCCACGACAGCAGGGTCGCCGCCGCGACGCGCCACGAGCCGCTTCAAGGTCTCCCGCCACATCAGCAGCACCAGCGCATCCCTCTCGCGGACGCCGAGGTCGTGGAAACCCACCGGGACACCGACGTGCGCGATGTCCTCACCGCCAGCCATGTAGTCCGAGATCTCGACCTCGAGGTCACCGCTCACGGAGGGCTCACCGGGCATCAGCCGGACGCTCGTGAACGGCGTCGTGATGCTCTCTTCCGCGAGGCATTCGCCGAGGAGCTCGGTGACCTTCTTCGACCCACGCAGGAGCGCGTCCATCTCGAGGACCGGCGCGTGCGGGTCGTCGTCCATCTCCGGCGGACACCACCGGCGGTCCGGCCAGCCGGTGTCCGGCCACATGTGCACGTCTCTCAGCGTCGGCGCCATCTGCCGATCATGGCAGCGACAGCCTCCGCATCGCCGCCCCCGCCGGTGTCCGAGAGGGGATCCCTACCCGGACGCTTCCCTACTGGCTGAGGACGCGCGGGTCTCGTCCGTAGCGTGGCGCCGCGTGCATGTTTTCGCGCAACGTCGCGCCCTCGTAATCGAGGTGGAAGATCCCGCGCTCCTGGAGGATCGGGACGACCTGGTCGACGAAGTCATCGACCCCGTCGTGGAGGCTGTCGATGGAGAGGGAGAACCCGTCGCAGGCTCCGGCCTCGAACCACTCCTGCATGAAGTCCGCGATCTCCTCCGCCGTGCCGGCGACGACCGGGTGGAAGTCGATGACGCCGTGCGCGATGACGTCGCGGAGCGACCAGCCCTCGCGCACCACCTGGAGGGCGCGTGCGGACCGCGGGTCGCCCGGGCTGGCGACAGCGCGGGCGAGCAGCTCCGCGGGCACAGGCTCGTCGATGTCCTCATAGCGCAGCGGCAGCCCGATCATGTGCCCGAGGTACGCGACGCGCTGGCGGAGGTCGAGCGACTCGTCCAGGAACCGGCGACGGTCGAGGGCTTCGCGCTTCGTGGCGCCGACGGTGGGCATGAAGCCGGCGAACATCTTGATGTCGTCCGCGTCCCGGCCGGCCGCGACGGCCGCCTCCCGCAGGGCCTCCCGCTGGGCGCGGGCGGAGGGGATGTCGAACGGGTTCGCGTAGACACCGTCGGCGTAGCGGCCGGCGAGCTCGAGCCCGTTCTGCCCTCCCCCGGCCTGGAAGATCACCGGCTGGCCCTGCTCCGATGGAGGGATCGGGAGCGGACCGACCGAGGCGACGTACTTCCCGCCGAGGTTGATCGGCCGGATCTTCCCCGCGTCCGCGTAGCGACCGGCGTCGACGTCGCCGATCAGCGCGTCCTTCTCCCAGCTCCCCCAGAGCGCCTCGACGATCTGGATGAACTCGTGCGCCCGGGCGTACTTCTCCGGCCGCGGCGGCACCTGCGCGCCGAAGTTCGCGGCCGCGTCCGGGTTCGACGTCGTGACGGCGTTCCAGCCGATCCGGCCGTGGCTGACCACGTCCATCGCCTTGTACTGCCGGGCAACGTTGTACGGCTCGTTGAAAGTCGTGGACGCGGTCGCGACCAGGCCGATGCGCGACGTCTCGCGGGCGATGGAGGTCATCACGACCACCGGATCGATCACGTGCCGCTGCGGCTGCACGTCGAGGTCGGTCTCCAGGGCCGGGGTGTCAGCGAAGAAGAGCAGGTGGATCTTGCCGCGCTCGGCGGACTGCGCGTGGCGGACGTGCTCGTCCATGCTCGTGTAGCTATCCAGCGGCACACCGGGCAGGCGCCAGGCGCCGGGGACGCCGCCGAAGCCGCCGACGAGCTGCATGGCGATGAGCATCTGTGGGGCAGTGCGAGGGGTGTCTGCGGTCATGGACCCAGTGTCGAACCTTCACACTGGTGGAAGGTCAAGCAGAGAGTACCTAGCGACCAGCCCTCAGCTCGCGCGCTCGAGCTGCCCGTCCGCCTCCAGGACGTCGAGGGCATCGATGTAGCTGGAGATGGCGTCGCGATTCTGGATCAGGAAGTCGATCTTCTCCGACATGCGGTCCCGCTCGTGCGTCAGGGTGTCTCGCAGTCCCGGCCAGGCGTTCCGGACCACGATCGCCTGCGGCTGATCGAGGCACGGGAGAATGTCCATGATGATCCGCGACGGGATCCCAGTGTCGGCGAGACCACGGATCTTGTTGACCCGGTCGACGAGGTAGTCCCCGTACTCCCGGTACCCGTTCGGCAGCCGGTCCGGCGTGATCAGGCCCTGCTCCTCGTAGTACCGCAGCATGCGCGCCGGCACACCGGTCTTCTTCGCGAGCTCTCCGATTCGCATCCGTTCCTCCATCTGGTCTTGACCTTCACACTAATGGCAACGTCAAGACTCGAGGGAGACCACAGAACGGAAGGCACAACCGCATGAAGATCGGCATCATCGGCACCGGCATGATCGGCGCCACCCTCGCCCAACGCCTCGCAGGAGCCGGCCACGACGTGGCCATCGCGAACTCGCGAGGACCTGAGACCATCGAAGGCAAGGCCCTCAGCACAGGCGCACGGGCCGTGGACGCGGCCGAAGTCGCGACGGGCGTCGACGCGCTCATCGTGTCCGTGCCGCTGAACCGGATCCCCGACATCGCCCCGCTCGTTCGCAAGGCTCCCGAGGGCGCGGTCGTGATCGACACGTCGAACTACTACCCCATGCGCGATGAGGCGATCGCGGAGCTCGACGGTGGCCAGGTGGAGAGCCTCTGGGTCAGCGAGCAGTACGGCCGACCGGTGATCAAGGCGTGGAACGCCATCGGGGCGCAGTCCTTCGCCGAACGCGGCACCCCCAAGGGCACCGCAGGGCGGATCGCGATCCCGGTCGCCGGCGATGACGCGGATGCACAGGCGCTGGCGATGTCGCTGGTCGAGGATACCGGCTTCGACGCGTTCGACGCCGGCTCGCTGACCGACTCGTGGCGGCAGCAGCCCGGCAACCCCGTCTACTGCACCGACCTCACCACCGAGGACGTGCCTGCCGCTCTGGCGAAGGCCGACCGGGCGCGGTCACCTCGTCGCCGCGACCTCGCCATCGACGTCGTGACCGAGCGCGCCGAGGCCGACGGAGGCGTCAGCGGCGACTACCTCGTGCGCCTCAACCGCGCCATCTACTGAACCCCACCAGCCACCGACACGAGCTGACAGCTCGAGCCAGGACACGGCTACCACCGACACGAGAGTCGGCAGAGAAGAAGGCACCGCACAGGAGCGGTGCGCATCAGAAGGAGAACACCATGGGACGCCTAGACAACAAGGTCGCGATCATCACCGGCGCCGCCGGCGGTCAAGGGAAGGTCGAGGCGAAGCTCTTCGCTCAGGAAGGCGCGCAGGTCATCGCCACCGACGTCAACGACACCCTGCTGGCCGAGACCGTCGCGGAGATCAACGCGGAGCTCGGTCGCGATGCCGTCATCGGCTACAAGCACAACATCGCGAACGAGAGCGAGTGGGTCGACGTCGTCGAGAAGGCCATCGCCGCCTTCGGCCGCGTGGACATCCTCATCAACAACGCCGCGATCCCCGGCAAGACCCGCGAGGACGTGTGGGACATCGATGCCGAGGAGACCACCCGGATCCTCAACGTCAACATCACCGGCACGCTGCTGGGCATCAAGGCCGTCATGCCGGAGCTGAAGAAGAACGGCACCGGCTCGATCGTCAACATCTCCTCCGCCGCGGGCCTGGTCGGCGGCATCAGCGGCGGCTCCGTGGCGTACTCGTCCACCAAGGGCGCGCTTCGCGCCATCACGAAGGAGATCGCCCTCGACGTCGCCGCAGCGGGAATCCGGGTGAACACCGTCTACCCGGGCCTGATCAACACGCCCATCATGCGGGCCTTCTCCGAGGAGACGACCGCAGCGGTCCTGGCGAAGATCCCCATGGGGTTCGCCGCCGAGCCGATCGACATCGCCTACGGCGTGCTCTTCCTCGCCTCCGACGAGGCCCGCTTCGTCACCGGCACCGACATCATCATCGACGGCGGCTTCACCGCCCAGTAAGGAGCCACCCGCATGATCCGACACATCGTCCTGTTCCGCACCCACGAGAACACTTCGCGCGAGCAGATGCAGGGAGCGATCGACCGGCTCGAGGGCCTGGTCGGCGTGATCCCTGGCCTCATCTCCCTCGAGGGCGGCATCGACATCGGCGCCGACGGCAACCACGACTTCGGCCTCGTCGCCGAGCTCGAAGACCAGGCCGCCCTGGACGCGTTCTCCACACACGACGCCCACATGAAGATCGCGATGGACATCCTCAAGTTCCGGAACCCCGAGGACATCGTCATCCTCGACATCCAGCACTGACATCCCACGAGAGGCCCCCGCGCTGCGCGCGGGGGCCTCTCGCATCCCCGCGCCACCGCATGACTCTCCTCGACCTGCGTACCCGATCACAGAGAACGGATCCCGACCATGCCCCCCTCCCCCGGCATCCACCCCTTCACCATCACGGCATCGGAGAACGACCTCGCCGACCTCCGCCGTCGACTCCTCGCCACCAGGTGGCCGGAGGCGGAGACCGTCGACGACACCTCCCAAGGCGCGCAGCTTCAGATGCTCCGGCCGCTGACCGAGCACTGGGCCAGCGGCTACGACTGGCGACGCACGGAGGCGCTGCTGAACGGGTGGGGCCAGTTCACGACGGAGATCGACGGGCTCCAGATCCACTTCGTTCACGTCCGCTCGAAGGCGCCAGGGGCCCGGGCGCTGCTGCTCACCCACGGGTGGCCGGGCTCCGTGCTGGAGTTTCGGCACGCCATCGACCCCTTGACCAACCCCGAGGCCCACGGCGGCACGACCGCGGATGCGTTCGACGTCATCATCCCCAGCGTCCCCGGGTTCGGGTTCTCCGGGCACCCGACCGAGGGCGAATGGGCCATCGAGCGCATCGCGCGAGCATGGGGCGAGCTGATGCGCCGACTCGGCTACGAACGGTGGTTCGCGCAGGGCGGGGACCTCGGCGCGTTCGTGACCATCGAGCTCGCCGCCCTCCAGGCGCAGGCCGACATCGGGCTCGCCGGCATCCACCTCAACGAAACGCCGTTCGAGGTGACGGAGGACGAGAAGACAGCAGCGACACCCGAGGAGCAGCGGATGCTCGACGAGGGCGACACCTACTCGCAGTCCCTGTCCGCGTACCGGCAGGAGATGGCCACGCGGCCGCAGACGATCGGCTACTCGCTCAGCGACTCCCCCACAGGACTCGCGGCATGGATCACCACGATGATGCAGGACGTCGCCGGCACGCACGACGAGCACGGCCACCTCCAGGATGTCATCCCGCGCGACGAGGTCATCGACAACCTCATGCTCTACTGGCTCCCCAACGCGGGAACCTCGGCCGCCCGCATCTACTGGGAAGCGACCCGAGCCGGCTGGTCGACCAACGGCACCCTCGACGCCCCGGTGACGATCCCCACCGGTGTCACCGTCATGCCCGGCAGCCACTCCCGCCGATCACGCCGGTGGGCCGCGCGACGGTACCTCGACCTCGTGCGCTTCTCTGAAGCCGCCCGAGGCGGGCACTTCGCGTTCCTCGAGCAGCCGGAGATCCTCGTCGACGACGTACGGGCGACCTTCCGCGGCCTCTGAACGGCTGCATCGGGGGGCCAGCCGCGGCCGCGCACGACGACAGGCTCCCTCCGGAAGGAGGGAGCCTGTCGAGTCGCACGGTGATCAGCTGCTGGCGGTCGTCTCGGTCACCGCAGCGCGGCGTCCGATGAACAGGGTGCCGATGAGGCCGGCCACCGCGATGAGTCCGCCGGTCATGAACGCCGCCTCCCCGGCGGACACCGTCTGCGCCACGGTGAGCGCCCCCGCGTCCGTCGCACCGGAGCCGATCGTGTACGCGGACACGAGGACCGCTCCCCCGGCGGCACCGGCGAGCTGCTGCACCGTGGTGAACGCGGCCGTCCCGTAGGGGTACAGCTCGGAGCGCAGCGACGACAAGGCGAGCGTGGTGACGGGACCCCAGATCATCGCCTGGCCTGCCGTCATGACGAGGTAGCCGGTCAGGTACGCCCCGACGCTGCTCGTGTCGTCCAGGGTGCTGAGGAACCAGATGCTCGCGGGCCAGATCACACCTCCCGGAATGGTCAGGGGCAGCGGGCCGAACCGGTCGTAGACACGCCCGCCGAGCGCGGACACGACGGAGATGATCACACCTCCCGGGAGCAAGAACAGCCCGATGGCGAGCGTGCTGAGCCCCAGCGCACCCGTCAGGACGAACGGCAGGACCAGCGCGACCCCGAAACCGTTCATGGCGACGAAGAGCATGATCAGCACCGCGATCACGAACTTCCTGCTCCGGAAGATGCGCATGTCCAGGAACGCCTCCCCCTGTCGCTGCAGCGCCACCTGGCGCATGACGAACGCCGCCACACCGACCACGCCGATGACGATCGGCACCAGCGGCGGCATCGGAGCGTGCCCCGAGGCCGACTCCCCGATGAGGGACAGCCCCAGCACCAGGGCCCCGAAGCCGACAGCGGACAGCGCGAGGGACAGGAGGTCCAACGACGCCCGCTCCGGGGTGGTGATGTTTTTCAGCTTCAGCGCACCGGCAATGAGGGCGATGACCGCGAGCGGCAGCACGAGGATGAACAGGAACCGCCACGGCAGGAACGTCAGCACGAGACCCGACACCGCGGGCCCCACAGCCGGGGCGATGGCCGGCACCGCGGTCACCAGGGCCATGATGCGGCCACGCCGCGACTCCGGGATCAGCCGGATCGCCGTGGTCATCAGCAGCGGCAGGAACACCGCCGTCCCGATGGCCTGGATGATCCGACCCGAAAGGAGGATCCCGAAGCTCGGGGCGATGGCAGAGACGGCCGTACCGACGATGAAGACCGACAGGGCGGTGAGGAAGATCGTCCGCAGGTGGAAGCGCCGCATGACGAACCCGGTGGCAGGGATCAGGACCGCGAGAGTCAGCAAGTACCCGGTCGTCAGCCACTGACCAGCTGACGGGGTGATGTCGAGGTCGGCGATGAGGGTCGGCAGGGCGACGCCCAGGAGCATCTCGTTAAGCAGCACCAGGAACGTGGAGGCCATCAGCAGGCCGATAACGAGCGCGTCTCCCGGCTGGAGGCGATCGGCAGTCCGCGACTGCTCGCGCGGACGAAGAGAAGTAGTCATCCCCCCATCGTCAACACTGACATTAGTGTGAATGTCAAGTCCGGAGCTCGGCGAGGGTCTCGGGGCTCTCCTTGGCGTACCGCTTTAGCAGTCCGGTAGGGGATCCCCGTACGGACGCAGGCCGCGCAACGAACAGAGATACTCTCTCCGAATGTCGTCCCCATCCTTGTCCCACGAAACCGTTGAAGCTGCCGAGGATCGATTGCTCGACGCGATGCGCGCAAGTGACGTCGATGCGCTTGGTCAACTGCTCGCACCCGAGCTGATCTTCACGACACCCGAAGGCTCGAGCATCAGCCGGGACGAAGATCTCGGAGCGCATTCGTCGGGCACAACGAAGTTCGAGTCGATCGCTGAAATCAGTCGCAGCACGCTGGACTTTGCCGGCGGCGCCGAGACCAGGTCGGTCGTAGACGTCGTTGTGATCGACCACGGCAAACGCATTGAGGCTCGGCTTCAATACGTCCGGGCGTGGCAACGAATCGCCGGGCGCTGGATGGTTGTCTCCGGAAGCGCAATACTCGCACCCGCACCGAACGCCTGATCACTCCGCTAAAGGATCCCTGCCCGGAACGGCACGGGGGCGCTCTCCACACACTCCGACGAGGTCCCGTGGCCGGTGCTCCACCCTCGTCCGATGGCCCGAGGAGTAACTACTCGCGCAGACTGCCCATGCCCCACTTCGGGGTGGTGTCCTCACTTTGGAGGACACAAGAGGTACAGTCACTCACGTCTGGTGCTTACCCGAGCACGCGCATCGTGTGCCGGCCCCTCGTCCGATACCCCCTGACGATGAGCCGCCGGCCTCCGCGAGCACCTGTGCGTCGACCCGAAGAAGACCACAGCGACGAGCTCACCGCTGCACCCGCCCCCCTGCGGCGGTGAGCTCCACCGCTCCCCCCTCTGTCTCGCCCGATGCAGTCCTTGACACAGGCTCCTTTCGCCGCCTCTTCGGGTGTCCGGTAGGGGACCGCTCACCGTACGGCCCCGATGGCGGAGGTCCGGCCCTCGCCCCGCCGGGGCCGCGAGTCTCAATTGACCCGTCCGGTGGAGTGTCCGGTGAAGGGGGTTCACGTGAGACACCTTCCGTGGCCTGTCAGCCGCTGATCGCGGCCTCCGCTCCCGCTCACCGCATTCGCGGAAGTCAGGGGTACGGAATCGCCGTCGAAATGGTCATGATGCGGGCCACCCGGCAGGTCCTCGCCCGCCGCTCGACGCGCCGACACGGAGCCCGTGATCCGCTCCCGATCGCGCCAGAGCCTCCCTCGCGTCAGATGTCGGTGAGCATCAGCGCAGTGCCGTGACCTCGTGGGACGTCTCGCGGCCCGGAGACGCGCGAGAGGACGGACAGTCAGCCGCACGCCACCGCCATCCCCTCCGGTGTCGTCCTCGGAGGAGATGGAGGACGCAGCTTGTCGGAGCGCCACCCGATGCTCGCGCGGGTCAGCCCGTGTTCTGCAGCCCCGCCGCGATGCCGTTGACCGTGAGCAGGAGGAGCCGGTGGTCCGGATCCGTCGGGTCGGCCTGCCCGGGCGCGCCGCCCGCGGGAGCGTCCGTCGCCGTCCGCAGCGCGCGTAGCGCCCGCAGCTGGAGGAGCGACAGCGCGTCGACGTACGGGCTCCGGAGGCGCACCGCGCGGCGGAGCACCGGCCGGCCCTCGAGGATCTCGCCGCGGCCCGTGGCCTTCCGCACCCACTCGCGCGTCAGCTCCATCTCGCCGCTCACGAGCGCGGCGAGGTCGGGCCGGTCGCCGAGGGCGAGGTAGCGCTCGGCGAGGCGGCCGTCGGTCTTGGCGAGCGACATCTCGACGTTGTCGATCATCGACGTGAACAGCGGCCACTCGTCGTACGCCTTCCGGAGCACGGCCTCGTCGCCGACGGCGGCCAGCGCCGAGCCGAGCCCGAACCAGCCGGTGAGGTTGATCCGCGCCTGCGTCCACGCGAACACCCACGGGATCGCCCGCAGATCCTCGAGCGACTCGACGGAGAGGCCGCGGCGGGCGGGACGCGACCCGAGCGCGAGCAGCCCGATCTCCTCCATGGGCGTGACCTGCGCGAACCACGGCGCGAAGCCGGGCGCCTTCACGAGCTCGAAGAACCGGGCGCGGGACGCCTCGTCCATGACCCGGACCATCTCCGCGGAGCCCTCCGCCGCGGCCGCGTTGCGCTCCTCGTTGGAGGGCGCGGAGGCGAGCAGGGTCGCCGCCGCCATCTGCTCGATGTGGCGGGCCGCGATGCGCTTGTCGCCGTAGTGGGCGAAGATCACCTCGCCCTGCTCGGTGAGCTTGAAGCGGCCGTCGACGGATCCCGGCGGCTGCGCCCGCACGGCGCGGTCGGCCGGCCCGCCGCCGCGGCCGAGGGCGCCCCCGCGGCCGTGGAAGAGGGTCAGCTCGATGTCGTTCTCGCGCGCCCACGCGGCGATGCGCGCCTGCGCGTCGAACAGGGCGAAGGTCGCGGAGACGGGCCCGACGTCCTTCGAGGAGTCGGAGTAGCCGAGCATCACCTCGAGCTTGCGCCCGGTGGCGGCGAGGCGCGCCTCGACCTGCGGCAGGCGGATCATCCCGTCGAGGATCTCGGTGCTCGCGTCGAGGTCGGCGAACGTCTCGAACAGCGGGATCACGTCGAGGACGGGCGCGTCCTCCGCCGAGCCGAGCGCCAGCGCCGCCAGCTCGTGCACGGTGCGGATGTCGTCCGCGGACTGCGTGAACGAGACGATGAAGCGGGAGAACGGCGCGACGCCGTGCCGCTCCTGGAGGCGGGCGAGCGTGCGGAACACGTCCAGCACCTCGACCGTCATGTCCGCGAGCTCGGGCGCGTCCGCTCCGGACGCGGCGGCGGCGGCCGCCGCCCGCGCCTCGCGGAGCGCCTCGCGGTGCACCTGCGAGTGCTGGCGCACCTCCATCTCGGCCAGGTGGAAGCCGAAGGTCTCCGCCTGCCAGATGAGGCCCTGCAGCTCGCCGCCGGCGATGCGGTGCGCGCCGGCGCTCCGCAGCGAGCCCTGCAGCACCCGCAGGTCGGCGAGCAGCTCCGCGGCCGACGGGTAGGCGATCGGGTCGTCGTGGCGCTCGCGCGTCGCGGCGAGGCGTCCCGCGATGACGAGCAGCACGCGGCGGTGCAGCTCGGCGGGCGCGCGCGTGCCGATGCGGGCCGTGAGGTGCGGTGCGAGCGCGTCCTGCGCGGCGGCCAGCTCCCGCAGCTCCGGGCTGGGCGGGGTGTCGGCGTCGCCCAGGGTCAGCGAGCGGCCGACGCGGAGCGCGACCCGCTCGAGCCCGAGGAGGATGTGCTCGCTCGCGATCCCGGCGGCCTCCTCGGTGACGGCGGCGGTGACGTAGGGGTTGCCGTCGCGGTCGGCGGCGATCCAGTTGCCGAGCCGGAAGAACGCAGGCGCCACGGCCTCGCGGACGCCGGCCTCGTCGCCCAGGAGCCAGTCGTCGAGCAGCCGGTAGACGCGCGGCACTACCTCGAACAGCGTCTGGTCGAAGACGCCCATGGCGGTGCGGACCTCGTCGAGCGGGGTCGGCCGGGTGGTGCGCAACGGCGAGGTGCGCCACAGGCCGTCGATCTCCTCGAGCAGGCGGCGGTCGACGTCCTGGCCCGTGAGGGTGCCCGCGGCGGCGCCGTCGCGTTCGGTGAGCAGGTCGCCGATGCGGCGGATCCCGGTGGCGACGGCACGGCGTCGCGCCTCGGTGGGGTGCGCCGTGAGCACCGGGTGGAAGCGCATCTCGCCGAGTCGGCGCATGGCCTCCTCGCGACCGAGCTCCTCGGTGAGGCGGCCGACCGCGTCGGGGACGGAGTCCGGCACGAAGCCCGCCGCCGCCTCGCGCTCGCGGAGCACCCGCACGCGGTGGTGCTCCTCGGCGAGGTTCGCGAGGTGGAAGTAGCAGGTGAACGCGCGGGCGACCTGCTCCGCACGCTCGGGCGTGAAGGTCGCGACGAGGCGCTCGGCGTCGTCGATGGACGCGTCGCGCGCGCTCTCGTACGCGTCGATCACCAGCTCGCGGAGACGCTCCACGTCGCGGAGGAGGTCGTCGCCCCCGGACTCGCGGAGCACCTGGCCGAGCAGGCCGCCCAGGTGGCTGACGTCGGATCGGAGGGCCGGCTCCACGGCGTCGCGGGTGCCGTCGCGGGTGGAGTCGTGCTCGAGGGGAAGCGGCTTCGGGGGAGTCGTCACGGTCACGAGGATACGGAACCCGGGAGGCGGATCCTGCGCATGACGTCCGAGGACGGCCTCCGGGACGACCGATCCCGCCGTCCGGGACCCCGACGGGAACGGGATCAGGCGGCGGGTACGTCGGGGGCCCGCTCGTCCCGCGGCATGCGCAGGGCCGCGTAGCCGGAGGCCGCGAGCAGCAGCACGGCGCCCGTGGCGAAGGCCACGGGGAACGAGACCGCGTCGGCGAGGTACCCGGCGACCAGCGGGCCGACGATCGCGCCGAGGTCCGCGACCATCGAGAACACCGCGACGGGGCGCCCGCTGCGGCCGCCGGCCGCGTCGCCGACCGCGGCCGCCGGCGCGGTGCCCATGAAGGAGGCCGCCGCGCCGAACAGGCAGAGCAGCACGGTGAGCACGATCACGTTCGGGGCGAACGGGATCGCGATCATCAGGACCCCGGCGACGCCGAACGCGCCGACGATGGCGGGGCGCCGCCCGACCGTGTCGACGAAGCGCGCGGCGGGCGCGAGCACGAGCGCCTGCACGACGGCGGCGCACGCGAACGCGATGCCGGTGGAGGCGGCCGGCTCCCGGATCACCTCGACCACGAGGAGCGGGATGAGCGAGCTGCGGACGCCCATGGACGCCCACCCGTTGCCGAGGTTCGCGAGGAGCGCCCCGCGGTACCGGGTGTCGCGCAGCACCTCGCGGAACGCGCGCGGCGCCTCGACGGGGGCCGCCGGGTCGACCCTGCCGGTGCGCTTCGAGAGCAGCAGCAGGCCGATGGCGCCGGCGACCGCGAGGGTGGCGGCGTAGAAGAAGAAGGGAGCGGTGAGCGAGATGGTCGCGAGGACGGCGCCGAGCGCGGGCCCGGCCATGCCGCCGATGAGGAAGCCGCCCTGGTAGAAGCCGATCGCGCGGGCGCGGCGGGCGGGATCCGTGGAGCCGAGCAGGAGCGTCATGGCGGCGACCGAGAACATGGCCGACCCGATGCCGCCCGCGCCGCGGAGGAGCAGGAGCTGCACGTAGTCCTGCGCGAGACCCGCGAGCCCCGAGGAGACCGCGACGACGCCGAGGCCGACGGCGAGCACGGTGCGCTCGCCGGTCCAGTCCATGAGGCGGGCGACGAACGGGCTCATCACGAGCCGCATCAGCGCGAACGCGGAGATGACGGCGCCGATCTCGAAGCTGCCGACCCCGAAGCTGCGCGCGTACACGGGGAGCACGGGCACGACCACGCCGAAGCCGACCATGACGAAGAACGCGATGATGCCGAGGACGAGCACGTCGCGCGGGAGCTTCGCCCGGGGGGCGCGGGGAGCGCGGGATCCGCGTGCGGCGCCGCGCGCGTCGGGCATCGACCCGTCGCCGGGGGCGTCCCCCGCTCCGGGCTGGGGGGTGCGCGCGGACCCCGCACGCCGGAAGGACCGCATGCTGCAAGCGTACGTCCGGCCGGCCGCGGGCGATGCC
>NZ_JAVCVL010000240.1:0-3945 GCF_032917815.1 Clavibacter sp. MX14-G9D
CCACGCTGGAGCGCGGACCGGCGCCGCGCGTCCGCGACGCCGCGGACGGCACGGCATCCGGGCCGGACGCGCCCGTCGCGCCGGGCCGCTCCGTCAGCCTCAACGTCGCCATGGTGCTCCTGGGCGTCGGCTTCGTCGCGCACGCGGTCGCGACCGTGCTCCGCGGCCTCGCCGCCTCCCGCGTGCCGTGGGCCAACATGTACGAGTTCGCCATGACGGGCACGCTGCTCATCCTCAGCGTCTACCTCATCGTGCTCACGCGCCGCGACCTGCGGTTCCTCGGCACCTTCGTGACGGGCCTCGTCCTCATCCTGCTCGGCGTGGCCGTGGTCCAGTACCGCGTCGAGGTGGCGCCGCTGCCGCCGTCGCTGCAGTCCTACTGGCTCGTCATCCACGTGTTCGTCGCCGCGCTCGGCACGGGCTTCTTCGCCCTCGCGTTCGCGCTGTCCGGCGTGCAGCTGCTGCAGTTCCGGCGCGAGTCGCTCGCGGCCGACGCGCGCGCCGCCAAGATGCGCTTCCTCGCCACGCTGCCGGACTCCGTCACCCTCGAGTCCATGGCCTACCGCCTCAACATCGTGGGCTTCATCTTCTGGACCTTCACGCTCATGGCCGGCGCCATCTGGGCCGAGCGCGCGTGGGGCCGCTACTGGGGCTGGGACACCAAGGAGGTCTGGACCTTCATCATCTGGGTCCTCTACGCCGGCTACATCCACGCCCGCGCCACGCGCGGCTGGCGCGGGTCGCGCTCCGCATGGCTGGCCATCATCGGCTTCTCGGCGGTCATGTTCAACTTCGGCGTCGTGAACGTGTTCTTCAAGGGCCTGCACACCTACAGCGGCCTGTAGGCCCCGGGCGCGCGGCGCGCGGTCCGCGCGTCCGCGCACGGCCGGGTGCCGGGTGCCCGGCGCCCGGGTGCGCCTCAGCCGCGTGCGGCCAGCACGGCGTGGGTGCGGCGGATCCGGTCCGTCCACCACGCCCGGCGCTCGGCGTCCACGGCGTGGGCGTCGAGGAGCCGCGCGTCCGGCGTCACGCGGCGCACGGGGATCCGGCCGTCGACCGGCACGAGCGGGTCCGCCGTCACGTCCTCGACGAAGAGCGAGACGGTGCCGAGGCCGCAGTCGTGGGGGAGCTCCGGGATGGCCGCCGCGAGGTGCGCGGCCATCGAGATGCCCACGCTCGTGTCGAGCGCGCTGGACACGACCACGGGGAGGCCCGCCTCCCGCGTGATGCCGAGCGCCCGATGGATCCCGCCGAGCGGCTGCGCCTTGACGACGAGCAGGTCGGCCGCGCCCGCCCGCGCCACGCGGAGCGGGTCCTCGGCCTTGCGCACGCTCTCGTCCGCGGCGACGGGCACGCCGAGGTGGCGGATCCGGCCGCGCAGCTCGGCCATCTCCTCCACCGACGCGCAGGGCTGCTCCACGTACTCGAGGTCGTGCTCCGCCAGGGCGTGGATCGCGTGCTCGGCCTCGTCGACCGTCCACGCCGCGTTCGCGTCGATGCGCACGCGGCCCTCCGGTCCCAGCAGCCGCCGCACCTCGGCGACCCGCGCCACGTCGTCGGCGAGCACCGTGCCGCGCTCGGCGACCTTCACCTTCGCGGTGCGGCAGCCGGGGAACCGCGCCAGCACCTCGGCCACGCGCCCGGCATCCACCGCGGGGATGGTCGCGTTGACGAGCACGTGGTCGCGGAGCGGCGCGGGGGGCGCGGTCCATCCGAAGTCGATCGCGGCCTCGAGCCAGGCGGCGGACTCGACGTCGTCGTACTCGACGAACGGGGAGAACTCCGTCCAGCCGAGCGGGCCCTCCAGGAGCGCGGCCTCGCGCACGTCGAGGCCGCGGAAGCGCGTGCGGAGCGGGAGGGCGACGACGCGGACGGTGGCGAGCAGGTCGTCGATCGGGGGGAGCATGGGACCAGCCTCGCACCCGGCGCCGGTCCTGCACCCGGCAACGGTCCCGCACCCGGCGAATAGGCTGGGCCCATGGTGAAGCAGGTCTCCGACATCCACGATCCCACCCGCTGGCGCGACGTCGCCCTCGCGGAGGGCTTCACCGACATCACGTACCACCACGACCTCGCCGGTCGGGTCGCGCGCATCGCCTTCGACCGCCCCGAGGTGCGCAACGCCTTCCGGCCGCGCACGGTCGACGAGCTGTACCAGGCGCTCGACGACGCGCGCCAGGACCCCCGCATCGGCGTGGTGCTGCTCACGGGCAACGGCCCGAGCCCGAAGGACGGCGGCTGGGCGTTCTGCAGCGGCGGCGACCAGCGCATCCGCGGACGGGACGGCTACAAGTACGCCGAGGGCGAGACCGCCGAGGGCGTCGACCCGGCGCGCGCGGGTCGCCTGCACATCCTCGAGGTGCAGCGCCTCATCCGCTTCATGCCGAAGGTCGTCATCGCCGTGGTCCCCGGCTGGGCGGCCGGCGGCGGACACTCGCTGCACGTCGTCTGCGACCTCACCCTCGCCTCCGCCGAGCACGCCCGCTTCAAGCAGACCGACGCCGACGTCGGCTCGTTCGACGGCGGCTACGGGTCCGCCTACTTCGCCCGCCAGGTCGGCCAGAAGGCCGCGCGCGAGGTCTTCTTCCTCGCCGAGGAGCACAGCGCCCAGCGCATGCTCGAGATGGGCGCGGTCAACCGGGTCGTGCCGCACGCCGAGCTCGAGTCCACGGCGCTCGAGTGGGCCGAGACGATCCTCGGGAAGTCGCCCACCGCGATCCGCATGCTGAAGTACGCGTTCAACGCGGTCGACGACGGCATGGTCGGCCAGCAGGTGTTCGCCGGCGAGGCCACGCGCCTCGCCTACGGCACCGACGAGGCCGTCGAGGGCCGCGACTCCTTCCTCGAGAAGCGCGCACCGGACTGGTCGCCGTTCCCGTGGCAGTTCTGATCCGGCGGGTCCTGCACCCGTGAGGCGGCTGGAGCGGCTGACCGCGCACGGCGCCGACGTCGTGCCGCTCCTGCGCGCGGCGCTGGCGGGCGACGGCCCCGCCCTCCTCGCGCGGCCGGTCGACGCGCCGGACGACGGGGATCCGCCGCCGCCCGCGGAGGTCGAGCGCCGCGTCGCGCTCGTCGTGGAGACGTCGGGCACGACGCGGCGGCCCAAGCGCGTCGCGCTGTCCTCCGATGCGCTCCTCGCGAGCGCCGCGGCGTCGCAGACCGCGCTCGGGGCGCCCGGCCAGTGGATCCTCGCGCTCCCCACGCACTACATCGCCGGCCTCCAGGTGCTCGTGCGCTCCATCGCCGCGGGCACCGCACCTGCGGTCCTCGCTCCCGGGCGCTTCGACCCGGGCGCGTTCGCGGACCTCGCCGCGTCCCTCGACGCCCGGGTGGCCCGGTACACGTCGCTCGTGCCGACCCAGCTGCACCGCCTGGTCGAGGCGGCGGAGGGCGGCCCCGGCGGCGAAGCCGGGCGCGGCGGCGAGGCCGGGCGCGTCCGCGACGCGGTGCGGCGCATCGACGCGATCCTCGTGGGCGGCCAGGCGACCCCGCCGCACCTGGCCGACCGCGCCGCGGCGCTCGGATGGCGCGTGGTCCGAACCTACGGATCCAGCGAGACCGCCGGCGGATGCGTCTACGACGGCGTCCCGGTCGCGACCGCGGAGGTCGCCGTCGTCGACGGCCAGGTGGAGCTGGCGGGTCCGATGCTCGCGGAGGGGTACCTGGGCGACCCGGGCGCGACCGACGCGGCCTTCGGCGAGCACGACGGCCGGCGCTGGTACCGCACGGGCGACGGCGGCGAGCTGGTGGACGCCGTCCTGCGCATCACGGGCCGGCTCGACGACGTGGTCATCTCGGGCGGCGAGAAGCTCCGGCTCGCGGCCGTCGAGGAGGCCGTGCGGTCGCTCGCCGGCGTCGATCCGCGCCTGGGCGAGGCCGTCGCGGTGCCCGGCGAGCGCGCCGGGTGGGGGCAGCGCCCGGTGGTCTTCGTGCCGGGCGCGGTGG
>NZ_JAVCVL010000241.1:0-3937 GCF_032917815.1 Clavibacter sp. MX14-G9D
GCCCGCGCCCGGGCCCGTGCTGTGCCGGCCGGTGGATCCGGGGCCGGCGTCGTCGGCGTCCTTGTCCGCGGCAGCCGCCGCGGACAGGGCGGCGGCGTCGCGCTCCTCGTCGCGGGCGCGGTCGTCGGCGATGGCCTGCATGCCGCCCTCGCGCTTGAGGACCCAGGCCGCGAGGATCGGCGCGAGCACCGCCGAGACGAGGACGGCGGAGGCGACCTGCGCGGTCGCCACCTCGACGTAGGGCGCGAAGGACGGGTCGGCCGCGCCGACGATGGCGGGCGTCGCGATGGCGTTGCCGGCGGTGGTCGCGGACGCTATGCCGAGGCCGGACTCCTTCCCGCGGCGCAGCAGGAACCGGTAGCCGAGGTAGGCGACGGTGCCCGTGAACAGGGTGGCGATCACGCCCACCACGATGCCCGACAGGCCGCCCGAGACGACGTTGCCGAGGTCGATGCCGGTGCCGAGCGCGAAGGCGAAGAACGGGATCACCATGTTCGGGATCGGGCGCATGACCTCCGTCCACCGGGCGTCCATGTTGCCGACGATGACGCCGAGGAGCAGCGGGATCACGGCGGCGAGCAGCAGCGTGTACGGGATGTCGGCGAGGCCCGCCGCGCCGAGGAACAGCAGAGAGAAGAACGGGCCGTCGTTGACGGCGCTCGCGATGTAGGCGCCGCGGTCGCGCTCGCGTCCGTACCGGCCGGTGAAGGCGAGCCAGATGCCGCCGTTGCTGTTGTCCATGCTCACCAGCAGCGCCAGGATCGACACCCCGAGCAGGCCGTCGATGCCCACCAGGTTGCCGAGCACGACGACGATGGCCGCCGGGATGATCGACTTCGTCAGCAGCAGCACGCCCGAGGTCGCGAGCACCGGGCCGGAGGTGCGGAGCGTGATCTGCATGCCGGTCGCGAAGATCAGGATGCCGATGAGGGGCAGGGCGCTGTCGCGGAACAGCGCGGTGGTGAAGTTCCCGAGCTCGAGGAACCCGGGGGCGAACGTGCCGACGATCGAGCCGACGATGAGCGGGATGAGCATGAGGCCGCCGGGGATGCGGTTCATGCCGTCGAAGAGCGGGACTCGGCTCGTGGGTAGGGGGTCGGGTGCCATGGCGGATCTCCTCTGATCGATGGGGCGACGCTGCCCGCGCGCACCCTCGTCGATGAGTACGTACACGGTGTACCTACACTATGTCGCGCTTCCCCGGAGCGTCAACGCCGTCGCGCCTCGCCCATCGGCCATGTCGAGCGCGGACGCCGTCAGCGGATCCGCGCGCCCGGCGCGAGCACGACCTCCCGTCCGAGGCCGGCGTCGACCACCACGGGCGTCGCGGCGGCGGACTGGGTGCCCTCGGGCACCCAGGCGCGGCCGGGCGCCACGAGGATCACGAGGCCGTGCACGTCGCCCACGGCCGCGAAGCCCGGGGCGGCGAAGCCCCCGTAGGGGTGCAGGCCCGCGTCCCCCAGCGCGCGGACGGCCGCGTCCACGTCGTCGACCACGACGCCGACCTCGCTGACGCCCACGACCTCGGCGGCGCGGAACGGCGCGTCCGGCCGGTCGACGGCCGGGAGCGCGCGCCGTTCGATGAGCTCGAGCACCTGCTCGTCGGGCCCTCGGAAGTACACGGATCGCGAGTCCCAGGTGCCGGGTCCCGCGAACTCGTCCCGTCCGTCGACGGCGATCACGTCCGCGCGCTCGCCGAGCCACTCGCGCGCCGCCCGGAACGCGCCCGTCGGGATCGTGACGGCGAGGTGGTGGGCGCCGCGGTAGCCCGGGCCGTCGGTGAACGCCAGGCGCGTCGCGCCGACCTCGACCTCCACCCCCTCGGATGAGGTGCGGGTCGGGAAGCCGAGCGCCGAGTAGGCGTCGGCGACCGCGGCGGCGTCGCGGGTGGGCAGGGTCACGTGGTGGATGCGCATGCGGCGATCCCCGCACCTCGAGTGCCCTCGAGGTCAAGCCGGGTCGGCGGGCCTCCGGGTGGGCCGGGTGCGCCGCAGCGGGCCCCGTCGGCCCCACGTGCCCCAGCGCCACAGCCATTCGAGCGGACCCTGCGTGCAGTGCCGGAGCCAGAGCGCGCTCACGATCGCCTGCCCGACCAGCACGGCGACGGCGGTCGCGAGCACCGGCGTCCACGAGGTCGCGTGCGGGAGGTCCAGCAGCGCCCCGGCGGCGAGCATCAGCGGTGCGGCGGCCACGTAGTTCGTGAGCGCCATCCGCCCCAGCGGCGCGAAGGCGGCGGTCAGGGGACGGGCCGCCCGGGTCGTCACGAGCCACGACACGAGCGCGGCCCACGCGACGGCGAGGGCCAGTCCCGCCGCCGCCGACTCGACGCTGAAGCCCGACGCCTCGATGGCGGCCGCCTGGAGGAGGACGAGCGGCACGGCGAGCGCGGCCGCGACGAGCGTCACCGCCATCGAGCCGCGGCGCGACCGCCCGACGCGCTCGACGACGCCGTAGCGGGTGAGCGCGGAGCCCGCGAGGAACATGCCGGGGATGAGCGCGAGCCCGCCGCCGGCGCCCACGATGCCGGCCGCCGTCACGACCACCGCCGCGACGGCGACCACGGCGCGCGGCAGCCATGAGCTCGGCAGGAGGACCACGAGGCCGACGACGGCGAACGGCAGGAGCGCGGATCCGGGCTGCAGGAACTGGAACGGGATGCCGATCGCGAGCAGCAGGAGGAGCCGACGGAGGAGCACCAGCCGAGGACGGGCCGTCGTGCGCGTCGCCGAGTCCAGGAGGAGAGCGAAGCCGATGCCGAACAGCAGCGCGAACACGGGGAAGAACCGCTGCTGGACGAGCAGCTGGAGCCAGCCGGCCACGGTGTCCAGGGCGGCGGGCTCGTAGAAGCCCGCCGCGGTCCCGAAGCGGGTGAGCGGGCCGATGTTGACGAGGGCGATGCCGCACAGGGCGACGCCGCGGATCACGTCGAGCGCGACGATGCGCGCACCACGGGCCGCGGGTGCGCCGGGCGCGGTCGGCGCTGCGGGGGTCGTGCGGGGATGGGGCCGGGTGCCGGTCACTGTCTGCCTCTCGGGGCGGGGCGCGCCTCTCGCGCCGTCCGCCGTCCCATGCTCGGCGCGGGCGGGTCGTGCGGGCATCGGCCGTTCGGCCGGTCTCGGGGGCGCCGACCGGGCGGCGGCAGGCCTCCGCGGGGATGCCGCCGGGCCTCCGCCGGGCCTCCGCCGGGCCTCCGCCGGGCGCCGTCAGGGTCGCAGCAGCCCCGAGCTCCACGCCCACGCGGCGATCTCGACGCGGTTGCGGGCGTCGAGCTTCGTCTGCACGGAGCCGAGGTGGGACTTGACCGTGCCCAGGGAGATCACGAGGTCGGCGCCGATCTCCGCGTTCGTGCGGCCGCGCCCCACGAGGGCCGCGACCTCGAGCTCGCGCGGCGTGAGCTCCGGGTGGTGGGGGCCCGAGGTGCGCGGGGCGAGGTGCTGGAGGAGGCGGACGGTCACGGACGGGCTGATGAGCTGCTCGCCCGTGTGCGCGGCCCGCACCGCCTCGACGAGGAGCCGCGCCCCCGCGTCCTTCAGCAGGAAGCCGGACGCGCCGGCCCGCAGCGCCCCGTAGACGTACTCGTCGAGGTCGAAGGTCGTGGCGACGACCACCTTCACGGGCACGCGCGCCCGCGGACCGGCGAGGAGCCGCGTGAGCTCGAGGCCGTCCATGCGCGGCATGCGGATGTCGACGATCGCGACGTCCGGGACGAGGCGCTGCGCCGCCTCCAACGCCGCGAGCCCGTCGGCGCACTCGGCGACGACCTCGATGTCGTCCTCGCCGGCGAGGATCCGCGCCACGTTGCGGAGCACGGACGGGTGGTCGTCGGCGACGAGGACGCGGATCGTCACGCGGCGCCTCCCCGGGGCAGGCGCGCGAGCACGCGCCAGGTCGGGCCGTCGTCGGGGTCGCCGCCCGCGGCCGCCGTGCCGCCCACGGC
>NZ_JAVCVL010000242.1:0-3829 GCF_032917815.1 Clavibacter sp. MX14-G9D
GCGGCGCACCAGGACGGGCGGCGCACCAGGACGGGCGGCGCGTCAGGACCGGCCGCGGGCCGTCGCGGTCGGCGTACCCGTGGCGGTCGGCGTGCCCGCCCGGGGGGCGGTGCCGCGACCCCGCAGCACGGCGGCGGCGAGGAAGGCGGCGGCCAGGACGATCTCGAGGATCCAGTAGGTGGCGCCCGTCGTGCCCTGGAGGAGCAGGAGGCCGTAGGCACCCTCGGCGGCCAGGACGAGGCTCAGCACGGCCGTGCCGACGACGACCCAGCTGCGACCCGCGTGCCGCACGAGCGCGGCCGCGAGCCCGATCACGGGGCCGGCGACGAGGCCGATCGGGATCCACATGGACGAGAGCGGGTCCGCGAGGAAGTACCCGCGCCAGAGGCTCACGACGCCGTACGCCTCGACCATGCTGACGAAGGAGACGGCGCCGAGCAGCGCGCCGAGCGGTGGGCGGGCACCGGAGGCCCACACCGCGAGGAAGGCGAGCATGCTCCAGCCGCCCGCGGAGTTCGCGAACGGCCGGACGGGGTCGGGCAGGAAGCCCTGGGCGGGGCTCGTGAGGCCGCCGACGAGGAGGCTCGTCACGAGGACGATCGCGACGGCGCGGAGCGCGGTGCGCCCCGTCTCGCGGGTCGGAGGGCCGGGCGTGGGCGCCGGGCGGGCGCCGGCGTCCCGGAGCGTGGTGCGGGGATCGGGTCGGGTCATGGCCCCACCCTCGCAGCGGGTGCTCGGCCGGTCGTCGGCCGCGGGGAGGATCCGCGTCCCCACCGGGATGCAGGCGGGGTCAGCCGCGCCGCAGCGCCCGCTCCAGGATCCGCACCGCCTCGTCCGCGGGGACGGTCCAGGAGACGGTGGCGGTGATCCGGGCCACGCCGTCGTCGGAGATGCTCGTGCCGGCGAAGTCGACCTGCACCTCCCGCACCTCCCGGCTGATGACGGTCGCGGACTCGGCGGCGGCGAGGATCGCCTCGTCGTCGTAGGGGAGGTTCGTGAGGGCCATGGGCGTCCTTCGGGAGGGGAGGGGGAGGGCGTCGTGCGGTGGCGGCGGGTCAGTCGGGGTGGACGGCGGGATGCGGCGCCGTCCCGGCCGCCGGCTCCGGCAGCAGGTGGAGGCCGGATCCGGTGTTGGCGCAGTCCATGAGGACGTCCACCCAGGCGGGGTTGATGGACGGGGAGCGGCTGCCCGAGAAGCGGAAGTGCAGCGGGAGCTCGGGGGCCACCCACACGGTGCTGCGCCCGTCGCCCTCGGACGCCGGGTACTTCCACGAGAACGCGAAGCTCTCCCGGCGGCGGAGCTTCGCCAGCATGACGATCTGCAGGTGCGCGAGGGCGCGGTCGTCGATGGTGGTGCGCGTGGTGCTGTCGAAGATCAGCTGACCCATCGGGGCGGTCCTTCCGTGTCCCGTCCAGATCGCCGTCGCGTCGTCGGATCGAGCTGATCCCGCGGCATCCACGGCTGCTCGGCGACCCGCGGGCGAGGGCGTCGAGCACTGGGGCCGACATTACGGCACCGGAGGAAAACTGGCCTCCCCGGGAACGGGGAATGGGCGGGCCACGGCGGACGGCCCGACCCCCGCGCGGGGATCGGGCCGTCCGGTGGAGCGGGACCTACGGGGCGAGCCGGTTCGGGCCGCGGAAGAGGTACGTCACCTCGCGCAGGTTCGACTGGTGCAGCAGGAGCATCAGCACGCGGTTGAGGCCCATGCCGAAGCCGCCGTGCGGGGGCACGCCGTAGCGGAAGAAGTCGAGGTACGAGCCGAGCTCCTCGGGGTCGAGGCCCTTCTCGCGGGCCTGCGCCTCGAGCACCTCGACGCGGTGCTCGCGCTGCGCGCCGGTGGTGATCTCGACGCCGTTCCAGATCAGGTCGTAGCTGTTCGTGATCGTCGGGTCCTCGGCGTTCCGCATGTGGTAGAACGGCCGGATCGACGACGGGTAGTCCGTGAGGAACACGAACTCGTGGCCGAGCTCCTCCATCACGTGCGCCGCGATCTGGCGCTCGCCCTCGGGGTCGAGGTCGTCGTCCGCGCGGTCGATCACGTGGCCGCGCTTCGCGACGATGTCCTTCGCCTCGAGCAGCGGGATCCGCGGGAACGGCACGGTGGGCACCGTCACCTCCACGTCGAACAGCTCGCGGATCTCGTCGCCGTGCTTCTCCTTCACCGCGGTGAGCGCGGCGACGATGAGCTGCTCCTGCAGCCGGGCGACGTCCTCGTGGCTCTCGATCCAGCTGATCTCGGCGTCCACCGAGGTGAACTCCGTGGCGTGGCGCGAGGTGAAGGAGGGGTCGGCGCGGAAGGCCGGGCCCACCTCGAACATCTTGCCGAAGCCCGCGGACTGCGCCATCTGCTTGAAGAACTGCGGGCTCTGCGCGAGGTACGCGACGCCGTCGAAGTAGTCGACCTTGAACAGCTCGGCGTTCGACTCGGAGGGCGTGGCCATGAGCTTGGGAGAGAAGACCTCGATGAAGTCGTGCTCCACCCAGTAGGTGCGCAGCGCGTGCACGAGCGTGGTCTGCACGCGGAAGATCAGCGAGTTGCGCGGCGCGCGCAGGTCGATGAAGCGCCAGTCGAGGCGCTTGTCGATGGACGAGTCGGCCGCGATGGGCGTCTCGGGGATGGCCGCGCCGGCGACATCGATGCCGGCCAGGCCGATCTCCAGGCCGCCGAGCTTCACGCGCTCGTCGTGCTTGAGCGAGCCCGTCGCGGTGAGGAACGTGCCCGCGGCGAGGCCGGAGATGGTGTCGGCGGTCGCGTCCTCGTCGCCCTGGCGCTTGTACGTGAGCTGCACCGCGCCGGACTCGTCGCGGAGGATCACGAACTGGATCTTCTTCTGGTCCCGGACGGTCTCGACCCATCCGGAGACGGCCACGTCCCCGTCGTCGAGGGCGGCCAGGTTCTTGATCAGGGTACGGGAGGTCACGGTCGTCGAGTCTATCCGCGCCGCCGTCCGGCAGGTCGCCCCGCGGGCCGCCTAGCCTGGAGGGGACGGCGCCGCGGCGCGCGGCCGCCGCACCCGGTGCAGGGGAGACGCCATGCAGATCGACCTCAACAGCGACCTCGCCGAGTCCTTCGGCCGCTGGACCCTCGGCGACGACGACGCGATGCTCGACGTGGTCTCGAGCGCCAACGTCGCGTGCGGGTTCCACGCCGGGGATCCGCTCGTCATGCTGCACGCGCTCGAGCGCGCCGCGCGGAACGGGGTGGCGGTCGGCGCGCACGTCGCGTACCGGGACCTCGCGGGCTTCGGCCGGCGCGACCTCGACGTGTCGCCCGCCGAGCTCACGGGCGACGTGCTCTACCAGCTGGCCGCCGTCTGCGGCATGGCGCGCACGGTCGGCGCGCGCGTCTCCTACGTCAAGCCGCACGGCGCCCTCTACAACCGGATAGCGCACGACCCCGTGCAGGCGCAGGCCGTGGTCGACGCCGTGGTCGCGCTGGATCCCGGCCTCCCCGTGCTCGGCCTCCCCGGCTCCGAGATCCTCCGGCTGGCCGGGGCGGCCGGCCTCCCGACGCGGGTCGAGGCCTTCACCGACCGGGCGTACACGCCGGAGGGAGCGCTCGTGTCCCGGCGGCAGGGGGGATCGGTCATCCACGACCCCGCGGAGGTCGCGGCGCGCTCGGTGCGGATGGCGACCGAGGGCACGGTCGCGGCGATCGACGGGTCCGTGGTGCGGCTCGACCCCGACTCCCTCTGCCTGCACAGCGACACCCCGGGCGCCGTGGTCCTGGCGCGCGCCGTGCGGGACGCGCTCGAGGCCGCGGGCGTCGAGGTGCGCCCGGTGCCGGACGCCGTCGGCGGAGCGGCCGACGCGGCGTCCGCCCCC
>NZ_JAVCVL010000243.1:0-3817 GCF_032917815.1 Clavibacter sp. MX14-G9D
GGCGGCTACGGCGGCTACGGGGGCGGCATGATGGGCGGCCGCGGAGGCGGCGACGCGTTCGGCGGCGCCATCATGGGCGGCATCATCGGCGGCCTGCTGAGCGGTGGCGGCGGCGGCTGGGGAGGAGGCGGCGGCGGATTCGGCGGCGGCAGCTTCGGCGGCGGGGGCGGCGGATTCGGCGGCGGCGGAGGCGGCGACTTCGGCGGGGGCGGCGGAGGCGACTTCTAGCGGCCCGGCACCACCCCGCACGCGCACGACCGGCGAGACACACGAGAACGAGAACGAGAGCGACCCATGATCAACCCATTCCGACGTAGCAGTAGACGAGAAGGAGCAGCACCCATGTCCAAGCAGTCCATCCTCGGCCGCATCGCCCAGCTCGCGAAGGCCAACATCAACAACCTCATCGACCAGGCCGAGGACCCCCAGCTCATGCTGGACCAGATGGTGCGCGACTACACGGAGAGCATCCGCGAGGCCGAGAGCGCCGTCGCCCAGACCATCGGCAACCTGCGGATGATCGAGGACGACCACCGCGAGGACGTCCAGGCCGCGGGCGACTGGGGCCGCAAGGCCCTCGCCGCGAGCCAGAAGGCGGACGAGTACCGGAACGCGGGCAACACCCCGAACGCCGACAAGTTCGACGCGCTCGCCCGCGTCGCGCTGCAGCGCCAGATGCAGTCCGAGAGCGAGGCGAAGGGCGCCGAGCCCACCATCGCGTCGCAGACCGAGGTCGTGGAGAAGCTCAAGCAGGGCCTCGACACGATGCGCGGCAAGCTGCAGCAGCTGTCGTCCAAGCGCGACGAGCTGAACGCCCGCCAGAAGACGGTGCAGGCGCAGTCGCAGGTGCAGGACGCCATGAAGAGCATCGACATCATGGACCCGACCAGCGAGGTCAGCCGGTTCGAGCAGAAGATCCGCCGCGAGGAGGCCCGCGTCCGCGGCGCCGAGGAGCTGCAGGCCTCGAGCCTCGACGCGCAGTTCGAGGAGCTCGAGGACCTCGGCGAGCTGACCGAGGTGGAGGCGCGCCTCGCCGCGCTCAAGTCCGGCGGATCCGCGCCGAAGCAGGTCACGTCGGGCGAGTAGCCCACACCGCACCGCGGGCGCCGTCCCCTCCGGGGGCGGCGCCCGCGGTCGTTCCCGCCGCTGGCGGAGCTGGGAGCCGGGTGGACGTGCGGAATGCGCGGTCCGGATCGCCGGTTCCCCTCCCCATGACCACCATCGGAATCATCGGCGCCGGACTCATCGGCAGCCAGCTCGCCCGCCTGTTCGCCTCCACCGGCCACGACGTCGTCATCGCCAACTCGCGCGGCCCGGAGACGCTCGTCGACCTGATCGCCGAGCTCGGCGAGCACGCGCGCGCCGCGACCGTCCCGGAGGTCGCCGAGGCGGGCGAGATCGTCGTCGTGACGATCCCGCTGAAGAGCATCGACACCGTCCCCGTCGCCCCGCTCGCCGGCAAGGTCGTCATCGACACCGACAACTACTACCCGGAGCGCGACGGCCACATCGCCGAGCTCGACGACGAGACCACCACGACGGCGGAGATGCTGCAGCGGCACCTGCCCGAGTCGAAGGTCGTCAAGGCGTTCAACCACATCTACGCGGCCGACCTCACCACCGACGGCACCCCCGCCGGCACCCAGGGGCGCCGCGCGCTCGTCATCGCGGGCGACGACGCCGAGGCGAAGGCCGCCGTCGCCGGGATCCTCGACTCGTTCGGCTACGACGCCGTCGACGCGGGTCCGCTGGCGGAGGGCTGGCGCATCCAGCGCGACACCCCCGGCTACGGCCCGAAGCTCGACGCGGCCGGCCTCCGGACCGCCCTCGCCGAGGCGAAGCGCTACCGCGACATGTAGTCCTCCCTCCTCCCTCCCGACGATGCCCGTCGCCCGCGATCCCGACCGCGGGCGGCGGGCATCGCCATGTCCGCCGCCGCACGCGATACTGAGGGTGTGCCCGCCTCCTTCGTCGTCGTCCCCCAATGGCAGGGCTCGGGCTCGTCCCGCGCCATGAGGCTCGCGGACGGCGCCGAGGCGATCCGCGGCGACCTGCCCGCGTCCGCCACCCGCGTCGTCGAGGTGCCCGTCGAGGCGGGCGAGTCGCTCGGCACGGGCGTCCTCCGCTACGCGTCCCTCCTCGCGGTGCGCACGCGCCAGGAGGCGGCGCTGCAGGCGGCCTCCGCCGCGGCGTCCGGCCCGCTCGTCACCATCGGCGGCGACTGCGGCGTCGAGGTCGCGTCCATCGGCCACGCGGCCCGCGCGCACCCCGGCCTCGCGGTCCTCTGGCTCGACGCGCACGCCGACCTCAACACCCCCGCCTCCTCGCCCTCCGGCGCCTTCCACGGCATGGTGCTCCGCGCCGTCCTCGGGGAGGGCGTCGACGGGCTCGAGCTCCCGGCCGGCGCCGTCACGGCCGACCGGGTCGTGCTCGCGGGCGTCCGCGCCCTCGACGACGCCGAGTCGGACCTCGTGGACTCCCGCGGGATCGCGCTCGTCGGTGCCGACGCCGTGGGTCCCGAGGCCGTCGTCCGGGCCCTGCGCGCCACCGGGGCCACCGACGTCTACGTGCACGTCGACCTGGACGTGCTCGACCCGGGCGGCATGTCGGGCGTCGGCTACCCCGAGCCGTTCGGGCCGGACGTCCAGGCCGTCACCGAGACCATCAAGGCGCTGCGGCGGTCGTTCGGCCTCGCCGGCGCGGGCATCACCGAGTTCGCCCCCTCCTCCCCCGCCGCGGCGGTCGACGACATGGGCACGGTCCTCCGCATCATCGGGGCGCTGACCGGGCCCGTCTGATCCGCCGCGCGGCTGCGAGGTCCCGGACGGGAGGTCGCGGTCGGGCGCCCGCCCTGCGAGTCTGGGACGGAACCGACGAGGAGACCGCTGTGACCGACGACGCCCGCACCGCATCCGCCCCCGACCGCTCCCCCGCCACCGGCCCCGGCACCGGCCCCGGCACCGGCGACGCACCTTCCAGCACGACCGCCGACGACGCGCCCCGCGTGCGGGTCGAGCGGCGGGGGCACGTCCTCCTCATCGGGCTCGACCGGCCTGCCAAGCGCAACGCCGCCGACATGCGGATGCTCCGCGAGCTGGCGAGCGCCTACGGCCTCCTCGCCCGCGATCCGGAGCTGCGCGTCGGCGTGGTGCACGCGATCGGCGACCACTTCACGGGCGGCCTCGACCTCGCCGACGTCGCCCCGCACATCGGCCGCGGCCCGGGCGGCGGGCTCGACGCCGTGCCCGACGACGGCGTCGACCCGTGGCAGGTGAGCGGACCCGCCGTCGGCAAGCCCGTCGTCCTCGCGGTGCAGGGCATGTGCCTGACCCTCGGCATCGAGCTCGCCCTCGCGAGCGACGTTGTCGTCGCGGCCGCCGGCACGCGGTTCGGGCAGATCGAGGTGGCGCGCGGCATCCTGCCCTTCGGCGGCGCGACGCTCCGGTTCCCCGCCGTCGCGGGCTGGGGCGACGCCATGCGCTGGATGCTCACCGGCGACCTCTTCGACGCCGAGGAGGCCCGGCGCATGCGGATCGTGCAGGTCGTCGTGCCCGACGGCGAGCAGCTCGCGGCGGCCGTTGCCATCGCCGAGCGCATCGCCGCGCAGGCGCCGCTCGCCGTGCAGGCCACCCTTCGGAACGCCCGCACCGCCCTCCGCGAGGGGCCGGACGCGGCCGCCGCCGCGCTGCCGGCGGAGCTCGTGCGACTGGCCGGTTCCGAGGACGCGGCACGCGGCATGCGCGCGGCGGCGCTGCGGGAGCCGGCCGAGTTCCTCGGACGCTGATCCGCCCACCGACCGGCGACCGGGGCTGCCGGG
>NZ_JAVCVL010000244.1:0-3808 GCF_032917815.1 Clavibacter sp. MX14-G9D
GCTCGCGGCCGCCCGGTCGTCGCCGGCGGCCGGCGCGGAGGTCGCCGTCCCCGCCGGGCGCGCGAACCCGGCGGTCGGCGCCGAGGCGCGGATCCGGTCCACCATCGAGCTCGTCGACTGCGACGGCACGTAGCCGAGGATCGAGACCTCGCCCCCGTACGCGCGCACCACGTCGGTCTCGTCGAGCATCTCGGGCGTGTAGTCGCCGCCCTTCGCGTAGACGTCGGGCTGCACCGCCTCCAGCAGCGGGATGGGCGTGTCCGTGTCGAACACGGTGATCACGTCGACGCACGACAGCTCGGCGAGCACGCCGGCGCGGTCCTCGGCGGTGTTCACCGGCCGGTCGGATCCCTTCAGCCGCCGCACCGAGTCGTCGCTGTTGAGCGCCACCACGAGCACGTCGCCGAGGCGGGCCGCCTGCCGGAGGTACGTGGTGTGCCCGCGGTGGAGCACGTCGAAGCAGCCGTTGGTGAAGACGATGCGCCGGCCGGCGGCGCGCTCGGCGGCCACCAGGTCGACGAGCTCCGCCTCGGACACCGTGCGGGACCGGGTCTCGCCGAGGTGGTCGGCGAGGGCCGCCGCGGAGCAGATGGAGGTGCCGGGCAGGCGCACGACCACGTCGGCCGCGGCCTGCGCGAAGTCGGCGCTCACGGCGAGCGTCAGGCCCACGGCGCGGGCGAGGGTCAGGGCGGCGACGAACGTGTCGCCGGCGCCCGACGCCTGCTTCTCGGGCACCGGGTGCGCGCGCGTCCGGTACGGCTCGCCCGCGCCGAGCACCACGGTGCCGTCGCGGTCGAGGGTCACGACCGCGGTGGCGGAGGAGGCCGCCGCGAGGATCGCGTCGCCGAGCCCCGCGACCACGGCGGCCCGGTCCTCGTCGCGTGCGAGCGGCCGGTCGACGAGCCGACCGGCCTCGCCCGCGTTGGGGGTGATGAGGTCGGGGCGCAGCGGCGCCCAGACGGCGGGGTCGTGGGCGTCGACCACCGTGAGGGCGGGGCGGCGCTCGCGGGCGGCGAGCGACTCGAGCACCACGCCGTGCAGGGTGCCGGTGCCGTAGTCGGACACGATCTCGGCGTCGGCCCCCGCGGAGGCCTCGAGGGCGGCGCGCGCGAGGGCGCGGGCGTCGTCGCGGTGCACGGGTCCGCGGTGCACGTCGTCGACCCGCACGATGACCTGGTCGTCGCCCACGATGCGCGTCTTCGTCGTGGTCCGCAGGCGCGGCGAGTGCACGAGGCCGGTGACGTCGACGCCCGCGGCCGCGAGCAGGTCGCGCACCCGGTCGCCCGCGGCGTCCTGGCCGACGAGGCCGACCATCCGCACGGTGCCGCCGAGGCTCGCGAGGTTCACGGCCGTGTTCGCGGCGCCGCCGAGCGACTGGATCCGCTCGGTCACGTCCACGACGGGCGCGGGCGCCTCGCGGGTCATGCGGTCGCTGTGGCCGCGCCACCACTCGTCGAGGATGACGTCGCCGATGACGGTGACGGTGGGGCGCCGCTCGGCGAGGAGGCCGATGATGCCGCGCAGCTCGCTGGTCATCGGGCGTCGCCCGCGTCGGTGCTGACGGAGCCGGTCGCGTCCTCGGCCGGGGTGGTGACGGCCGGCGCGTCGCCGGCGTCGAGCACGGGCAGCCCGAGGTGCACGACCGTGGTGGTGCTCATCTCGTCGAGGAGCTCGGGGCCGTAGCCGAAGCCGGATCCGCTGCGGCCGCGGGGCTGCGCGGCCCCGCCGGGTGCGCCGCCGAAGACGCCGTTGACCTTGATCGTGCCGACCGGCAGCTCGGCCGCGGCGCGCTGCGCGTGCTCCATCGACGCGGTGAGGACGCTCGCGGCGAGGCCGTACCGGTCGTCGGACGCCCGGGCGAGCGCCTCGTCGAAGTCCTCGACGACGCGCACGGCCGCGACGGGGCCGAAGGTCTCGTGCGTCATGACGGTCATGTCGTCGGTGCAGTCGACCAGCACGGTCGCGGGGTAGCGGGATCCGGGTCCGTCGGGCACGTGCCCGCCGACGAGCGCGCGGGCGCCCTCCGTGAGCGCCTGGGCGACCTGCTCGTGCACGGCGTCGCGCATGCGCTCGTCGACCAGCGGCCCGAGGTCGCCCGAGGAGTTCCAGCGCTCGGCCTCCGCGACGAGCGCGGCGGTGAAGCGCTCGGCGATGGCGCGGTGCACGTAGATCCGCTCCACCGAGGTGCAGATCTGGCCGGCGTTGGCGAAGGAGCCGAGGGCGGCCTGCGCGGCGGCCCAGGCGGGGTCGACGCCCGCGTCCACGAGGAGGGGGTCGTTGCCGCCGTTCTCGCGGATGACGTGGGTGGGGGTGCCCGCCGCGCGGCGCGCGATGGCCTCGCCGGCGGCGGTGGACCCGACGTGCGCGACGACGCGCGTGTCCGCGTGCGCCACGAGCCGGTCGCCGACGTCGCCGCCGCCGACCACGGAGACGAGCACGCCCTCGGGCAGGGCGTCCGCGAGCACCTTCCCGAGCAGCTCGCCGAGGTGCGGGCAGCGCTCGCTGGGCTTGTGGACCACGGTGTTGCCCATCACGAGCGCCGCGCCGATGATGCCCGCCGCGACCGCCACCGGGTCGTTCCACGGCGTGAGCGCGACCGTGACTCCGCGGGGCCGCGGCACGGAGTAGTCGACGGCGGGGAGCGTGCCGAGGAGGGCCTTCCCGCGGTGGACGGGCCCGAGCTCGGAGTACTGCAGCAGCGTGTCGACGCCCGCGCCGACGCCGCCGAGGGCGTCGCCGTGCGGCTTGCCGGTCTCGCGCACGTTGAGCTCCGCGAGCTCCTCGGCGTGCTCGGCCAGCGCGTGGGCGGCCCGGCGGACGGCCTGCCCGCGCTGGGCGGGCGGCATCGCGGCCCACGCGGCCGACGCGGCCACGGACCGGCGCACCGCGGCATCGACCTCCTCGGGGCTCGACGCGTCGATGGACCCCACGAGCGAGCCGTCGCGCGGATCCGTGATCGTCAGCGTCCCGGGTCCGGCCTCGGAGTCCTCGGGGTCGATCAGGGCATCCAGGTCGAGTGCGGTGTCCGTGGTCATCGTTCTCCTCGTGCGGGTCGGCGGCCCGCACGGCGTGCGCACGGGCGGGCGGCGCTCGCGCGCCCACCCGGCCCGTACCCACTTCCCCGTCCGCTCACACGGGGCGGGGACGCCGGCCTACGGCTCCCGGTGCCCGAGCTCCGGCTGCGCGAGGAACGCCACGACCGGATCCGCCGCCGCGCCCGTCTCGAACACGACGAGGTCGTTGCGGCCGGCCCGCAGCTGCGCGCCCGGCACGTAGAGCGTGTGCTGGGGCCCGCGGGTCCAGTAGCGGCCGAGCGCGAACCCGTTGACGAACGCGACGCCCTTGCCCCACGAGCGCGTGTCGAGGAACAGGTCGGCGGGCTCGTCCACCTCGAAGGACGCGTGCGCGAGCACCGGGCCGTCGAGGAAGCGCACCGGTACGTCGGGCTCGCCCGCGAGTGCGGCGGCCGAGGTCACCGAGGCGGCCATCGCGCCGAGGTCGAGCGGCAGGCTCTCCCACCCGGTGAGCGCGGCGCCGTCGAGCGTCGCCGGCCCGATGAGGCCCTTCGCCTCGCCGATGCGCACGCCGTAGTTGACGCGTCCCTGGTCCTCCACCAGGACCTCGAGCACGCGGCCCGGCGGCACGGCGATGGCGGTCTCGTGCTGGTCGCGCTGGATCACGCCGACGCGCACCCCGTCCACGGAGACGACCGCCCGGTCGCGCACCTCCGCGAACGACAGCACGCGCGTGCGGTCGGACGCGGGCAGCGCCACCCGGTGCAGCGCGAAGCCGCGGAAGACGCCGAGCG
>NZ_JAVCVL010000245.1:0-3801 GCF_032917815.1 Clavibacter sp. MX14-G9D
ACTGGACCGCGGAGCGCCGCGCGGCGGCCCTCGCGACCGATCCGGCCGCCGCCCCGTCGAGCGCGGCCGACCCCCAGAGCGCGTCCGCCGCCGGACGGCTGTCCCTCCGGTCGGTCCCCGACGACGCCGGCGCCCTCTCCCCGGGCCAGGTGTCGCACGCGGACCTGCCGTCCGTCGGCGTCCTCTTCTACGTCGCCGGCGGCCGCGACCGGGCGTGCACGGCCGGCGTCGTGGCGACCGCCGACGGCGACGCCATCGCGACCGCGGCCCACTGCCTCTACGACCGGGACGCGCGCACCGCGACCACCCTCGCGACCTTCATCCCCGGCGCCCAGGGGGCCACCGCTCCGCACGGCATCTGGCCGGTGCGGGTCGCCGCCGTGTCCACCGCCTGGACGGCGTCGGGGAACCCGGCCGACGACGCCGGCTTCGCGCGCGTGCGCGGTCCCGTCGGGCCGACCCTCGCCGCCTCCGTGGGCGCCGCGGTGCCCGTCTTCGGATCCGCGCTGGTCCCGCCGGCCGGCCTCGCGCCGCGCCTGTCCGTCCTCGGCTACCCCGCCGCGGGATCCCCGACGGCCGTGCTCGAGGCGTGCGCGGGACGCCCGCACCACGACGCCGGCGCCCAGGTGGCGCTGCCCTGCGCGCTCGAGAAGGGCTCCGCGGGGTCGCCGGTGGTGACGGCTGCGGGCGAGCAGCGGGCGGTGGTCGCCCGGCCGTCCGCCGGCCGAGGGGTGCTGCTCGCCACCTGGGGTGCCGACGCCGAGCAGGCGCTCGCCTCCCTGCACGCGCGATAGCGCCCTCCACGTGCCGCCGGGTCCCCGGGCGGCGGTGCCATGGCCGGTGAGCGCCGGTCCGGGCACCGCTGCCTGGGGATCGCCCTTCGTGCACGAAGCAGTCGCGGGAGCGCGAGCATACTGAACCGGTGACCATCGAACTCCCTCCCATCAGCCGCTCCTACATCAGCCGTCCGTACCCCCTCGGGGCGACCGTCGTCGCTCGCGACGGCGGACTGCCCAGCGGGCTCAACGTCGCCGTCTACTCCGAGACCGCGGAGGCCGTCGAGGTCTGCGTGTTCGACGACGCGGGCACCGAGACCCGCACGCGACTCTCCGAGCGCACCGGCCACGTCTTCCACGGCCTCGTCGAGGGCGCCGGCATCGGCACGCGCTACGGCCTGCGCGTCCACGGCGAGTGGGACCCGTCCCGCGGCCTCCGCCACAACCCGGCCAAGCTCCTCCTCGACCCGTACGCCATCGCGATCGAGGGCCACCCCACCTGGGGCGAGGACGTGTTCGCGCACACCTTCGACGACCCGAACGTGATGAACGACGCCGACTCCGCCGCCTCCATGCCCCGCTCCGTCGTCGCGGACCGCCGCTTCGACTGGGAGGACGACGAGGCCCCGCGCACGCCCCTCGACGAGACCGTCGTCTACGAGGTCCACGTCAAGGGCTTCACCGAGCGGCTCGAGTCGGTGCCCGAGGAGATCCGCGGGACGTACGCGGGCCTCGCCCACCCGAGCGCCATCGAGTACCTGACCGACCTGGGCGTGACGAGCGTCGAGCTCCTGCCCGTGCACCACTTCATGCAGGACTCGCACCTCGAGGAGAAGGGCCTCCGCAACTACTGGGGCTACAACTCCATCGGCTTCCTCGCGCCCTACTCCGACTACAGCTCCGCGGGCGACGGCGGCCAGCAGGTCGCCGAGTTCAAGGAGATGGTCAAGGCCCTGCACGCGGCCGGCCTCGAGGTCATCCTCGACGTGGTCTACAACCACACCGCCGAGGGCAACCACATGGGGCCGTCGCTGTCGCTCAAGGGCATCGACAACGCGTCCTACTACCGGCTCGTGGAGGGCGACGAGGCGTCGTACTTCGACACCACCGGCACCGGCAACAGCCTGAACGTCGGCCACCCGGCCGCGCTCGCGCTCATCATGGACTCGCTCCGCTACTGGGTCGAGGAGATGCACGTCGACGGCTTCCGCTTCGACCTCGCCACGACGCTCACGCGCCAGGACGGCGACGCCGAGCTGCACAGCGCGTTCCTCACGCTGATCCACCAGGACCCGGTGCTCGCGCCGGTGAAGATGATCGCCGAGCCGTGGGACACCGCCGGCTACCAGGTCGGCGGCTTCCCCGCCGACTGGTCCGAGTGGAACGGCAAGTTCCGCGACGACGTGCGCGACTTCTGGCACAGCGGGCAGAACGTGCTCGGCGCGCTCGCCCAGCGGATCACGGGCAGCCCGGACGTCTACGAGTCCGGCCGCCGCTCGCCCCTGTGCAGCGTGAACTTCATCACGGCGCACGACGGGTTCACGCTCGCCGACCTCACCGCCTACGACGAGAAGCACAACGAGGCCAACGGCGAGGACAACAACGACGGCGAGAGCGACAACCGCTCCTCCAACGCCGGCGTCGAGGGCCCCACGGACGACGCCGAGGTGAACGCGATCCGCGACCGCCAGCGCCGCAACATGCTCGGCACGCTCATGCTCTCCTCGGGCGTCCCGATGGTGCTCGGCGGCGACGAGATCGCGCGCACGCAGGGCGGCAACAACAACGCCTACTGCCAGGACAACGAGATCTCGTGGTTCGACTGGGAGAACGCGGACCGCGACCTGCAGGACTTCACGCGGAAGCTCATCCGCCTGCGCCGCGGCAACCGCGCGCTCCGGCCCATCTGGTTCCGCGGCGACGACGTCGAGGGCCAGGAGGAGGCCGTGCGCTTCATCCGCGCGGACGGCGCGACGCTCGAGCCGAAGGACTGGGAGGACCCGAACGCGTTCAGCATCGGCGTGATCATGAAGGGCAAGGACAGCGACGCGTTCTTCGTCGCGTTCAACGCGGCCGAGGGCCCCGTCGAGTTCCAGCTGCCCGAGGGCCTCGGCGTCTCCTGGCACCTGGCGATCTCGTCGGACTCCGAGCAGAACGTGACGGAGGACGCGACGAGCATCCTCACGCGCGACCGCTCCTTCACGGTGCTCCGGGCCGCGCGCTCGTAGACGCACCGCCCACGACGGGCTGCACGACGACGCGCCCCCGGGAGACCGGGGGCGCGTCGTCGTGCGGGCGGGGGGCGTGCCGACGCGTCGTGCCGGCCGGCCGGGCGCCCGGGCGGGCGGGCGTGCGGGGACGGTGCCGCGCGGGCGTAGCGTGGAGGGTCGCCCGGATCCCACCCCCGGGCATCCGGAGGGACCGCGTGACCGATCCGCCCGCCCCGCGGCCGCCGTCGACCCGCGCGCTCGACCTCGAGGCCGCCGTGCGCGCCAGCGTCGGCCTCCTCGTCCCGCTCCTCGTGCTCCTCGCCGTCGACCGGCTCGACCTCGCGCTCTACGCCTCCTTCGGCGCCTTCACGGGCCTCTACGGCCGGAACGAGCGCTACCGGCTGCGGCTGGCGAGCGTCGGCGCGGCCGCCGGGATGATGCTCGTCGCGATCGCCACGGGCGTGCTGCTCTCGCTCGCCGAGGCGCCGCTGGCGCTCGAGGCCGTGGGGCTCGCGATCGTGCTCGGCGGGGCGTCGCTCGTGTCGACCGCGATGAGCCTCGTGCCGCCGCACCCGCTCTTCCCCGTGTTCGGGCTGGTGGTCTGCGCGGCCGTGCCCGTGGACCCGGCGCAGGCCCGCGACGCCCTCGTGACGGCGGTGGCCGCCATCCTCTTCTCGGCCGGCGTCTGCATGTCCGGCTGGCTGCTGCGCCGGTGGGTGCCGGACGCGCACGCCCACCGCTTCCGCGCGCTGCCCCGGGTCCCCGTGCGGGACGCCGCCGTGCACCGCGATCCGGCCGCGTGGACGGCCGTGGCC
>NZ_JAVCVL010000246.1:0-3753 GCF_032917815.1 Clavibacter sp. MX14-G9D
CGCGCGCCGCTGCGCCGTCGCGCTCGCGCCCGCCCTGCTCACCCTCGCCGCGCTCCCCCGCGCGGGCACGCGCACCCGGCGCCATCCCGCCCTCGCCCTGACCGCCGCTCCCTGGTTCGCCGCGAGCACCCTCACCGCCTGGAGTTGACCCATGGAGTTCCTCGACGTCCTGCGCGCCCGGAAGACCACCAACGGCGCCTTCCTGCCCGATCCGGTGAGCGAGCAGCACCAGCGGCTCCTGATGGAGGTCGCCGGCCGGGCGCCCTCGCAGCTCAACAGCCAGCCGTGGCGGTTCGTGCTCATCGAGGAGCGGGACACCATCGAGCGCATCGCCGACATCAGCGGCGCGAGCATGACGGAGACGATGTCGAACGGCACCTTCTTCGAGCGCTACAAGCACTACTTCCGCTTCTCGCAGGAGGAGATGGACCGCCGCCGCGACGGCATGCTCTTCGACCGGCTGCCCGCGCCGCTGCGCCCCTTCACGAGGCAGGCGTTCACCCGCCGGGGCCAGCTGCTGATGAACTCGCTCCAGGTCCCGCGCACCCTCGGCCGCGAGAACCGGCGCCTCGTCGCCGGCAGCCCGCTGCTCCTCGGCGTGATGCTCGACCGCGCCGAGGAGCGCCCCGAGTCCCTCGCGTCGTTCTACTCCGTGTTCTCGATGGGCGCGGCCATGGAGAACGTGTGGCTGACCACGGGCGAGATCGGGATGGGGATCCAGTTCGTGTCGTTCCCGATGGAGATCCGGGAGCAGTGGTCGCGCGTCGAGGAGCTGCTCCGCGTGCCGCCGGAGCTGCAGCTCATGGCCGTGTACCGGCTCGGCTACCTGCCGCCGGAAGCCCGCCGCCCCGCGATCGACTGGTCGAGCCGCGAGCGCAAGCTGCCGTCGCAGTACGTGTTCCGCGGCACCTGCGACACCCCGCAGCAGGGCTGGGACGAGCCCGCCGCGGGGTGACCGGCGGTCCGTCGCGACCCGTCCACCGCCCTAGGGTCGGAGCATGAGCAGCGGCGCCTGGGTGCGCATCCCGTCCCCGACCGCGCGGCACCGGTGGCTGATCGCCGTGGCATCGCTCGCCATCTCCGGGGTCGTCCTCTGGACGCCCATCGGCGCCGTCACGCGGCACCTGGACCGCGCCTTCGGCCCGTCGCCGGTCATCTCCTTCGGGGTGCCCGTCCTGCTGCCCCTGATCGTCGGGGGGATCGCCTACCTGATCTCGGCCGAGCGCACGCAGCCCCTCGAGGTCGACGCCGCTCGGAGCCGGCTGCGCGTCGGCCGGCGGGAGTGGGGGTTCTCCGAGGTGACGGGTGCCCGCATCGAGCTGGCCGGAGGAGACGGCGACGACACGCTCGTCCTGCGCCTCACGACGACCGGAGGCGAGAGCTGCGGCCTCCTCGTGTCGACGCGCACGGGCGAGCGGATCGACGACGCGCAGCGCGACGCCCTCCTCGCCCTCGTCGCCGGATCCCGCATCGCCCCGCCCCGCTCGAAGGACGACCCGCACGGCCGGTTCGCGCACGTCGAGTTCCCCGGGCACCTGACGCGCGAGGACACCGCGGCGCTCATCGACGGCAGCGGCACCGCGGAGGCCTCGGCGGCGGCCGGGCAGCGCGGGCTGGGCTCCGGTGCCCGCAACGTCCGCGCCTCGGGTACGCCCCGTCGCGGCCCGGGCTCGTTCCGTGGGCAGTACGCGGTCGTCGGGTTCATCGCAGCCATGGGGATGTTCTTCGCGGTCATCGCCGTGCAGCAGCCGACCGCGCTCTTCGGTCGTTCCGGGATCCCCGTCGTCGGCCTCGCGGTGTTCTTCCTCGCCGGCGCCGTCATCACGTTCCTCACCACCCGCCGGGACTCCCGCCGCGCCGCCGAGCAGCGTGCGGCCGCAGCGGCCGTCCGCGAGGAGGCGGAGCGGGCAGCAGCCGGCGAGCCGCCCGCCCCCGTCCGTCCCACCGAGGCGGACTGACGGATGGCCGACGACGGGTGGGTGCGGATCCCGCCGCCGACGTACCGGCAGCGGCTCGTCATCGGCACGATCTGGATCTTCGTGGCCTCCTACGTCGGCTGGCGCCCGTCCGCCTGGCTCGGCGCGCGGCTCGAGGAGCGCATCGGCGGCGGCTGGCTCACGGTCGCCTCGGTCACGGTGCTCGGCGTCCTCGCCCTCTGCGCGCTCGTCCTCCTGTTCATCACCCGCGTGACGCCCGGCCTCGACGTCGACGCGGGCCGCGGTGTCCTCCGTCTCCGCGGCCGCGAGCGTCCGTTCGCCGACCTCGTCGGCGCGCGCGTCGAGCAGCCGCAGGAGCCGCCGGAGTCGCGGTACGACCGCCCGCGCAAGCGTCCACGCCGGGATCCCCTCGTGCTCCGCCTCGACCTCGCGGGCGGCGGCCGCTTCCGCATCGTGCTCGCGATCGGGCCGACCACGACGATCACGCCGGAGCGCGCCGCGGCCCTGATCCAGGCGGTGCGCGGATCCCGGATCACGGCGCCCACCGCCTCCTACGACCCCGACGGCCGCTTCACGCACCTGAACTTCCCCGGCAGCCTCGACGTCGACGGCGCCGTCCGCCTCCTCGAGGACCCGCAGCGGGCCCGCACCCTGCCGCGCTGACGGCCCGCGGGTCCGTCACCCCGGCGAGCGCCCGCCGCCACCGCCGCCCCCTGCCCCCTTGCCCCGCGCCGCCCCGGACGCGTACGGTCGTCGGGTACCCCGTCGCGACCCGACGCCTCCGGTGCGGCCGACACACCGGCCGGTCGGTCCGGTCGCGGACACGGGGGCCCACCGCATGGAAGTCGGGACGTTGCGCCTCATCGCCGGTACTGCGCCGCACGCGCAGCAGCTGCTCACGCACTGACGACCCCTGCGCCCGCCCGCCGTCGCGGGCCGCGCCGTCCGCCTCCGCGGACCGGTGGTCGTCGTGCACCCGCATCGACCACCGGGGAGGGCCCATGCCCACCGCACCATCCATCACGCTCGACCGCTGCTCGTTCTCCTGGCCCGACGGCGACGTCGTGCTCGACTCCGCCACCGCCGCGTTCGGCCGCGGCACGACCGGGCTCGTCGGCCGCAACGGCGCCGGGAAGTCCACGCTCGTCCGGCTCGTCGTCGGCGACCTCGTGCCCGCGTCCGGATCCGTCGCCACCAGCGGCCCGGTCGACCACCTGCCGCAGCGCCTCCGCACGGGGCCCGACGACACCGTCGCCGACCTGCTGGGGGTGCGCGCCCGCATCCGGGCGCTCCACGCGATCCTCGACGGCGATCCCGACCCCGCCCACTTCGCGGCGCTCGGCGACGAGTGGGACGTCGAGGCGCGCGCGGCCTCCGCGCTCCGGGACGTCGGCCTGGCCGAGGACGACCTCGACCGGCCGGTCGCGACGCTCTCCGGCGGCCAGGCCGTGCTCGTCGCCATCAGCGGGGTGCGCCTGCGCGGGCGTCCCGTCGCGATCCTCGACGAGCCGACCAACAGCCTCGACGGCCGGGCGCGCGGCATCCTCCTCGACCTGGTCGACGGCTGGCGCGGCGCGCTCGTGGTCGTGAGCCACGACCGGGAGCTCCTGGAGCACGTGGACGAGGTCGCCGAGCTCCGCGACGGCCGGATCACCGTGACCGGCGGCACCTACCGGGCGCACGAGGAGCGCGTGGCCGGCGAGCGGGCCGTGGCCGAGCGGCGGATCCGGGCGGCCGAGCAGGCGCACCGCGCCGAGCGGCGCCAGCGGATCGAGGCGGAGACCTCCATCGCCCGCCGCGCGAAGGCGGGGGCGCG
>NZ_JAVCVL010000247.1:0-3719 GCF_032917815.1 Clavibacter sp. MX14-G9D
CGGGGCGGATCCGCAGCGCGGCCGGCGCGTCCTGCGCGACGCGTCCGGCGTCGGCGCCGGCCTCCGCCTCGGCGAGTCCCGGGGCGGGCGGCACGAGGCGCAGGAACGGGGACGGCGCCTCCTCGTCGTTGGCCGTGGCGCTCAGGACGACCGCGCGCGACGCCCGCGAGACGGCGAGCGCGAGCATCCGCAGCTCGTCGCCGAGGACCTCAGCGCGCTCGTCCACGTTTGCCCGGTCGAGGCCGCGGGCGACCGCGGAGAGGCGCTGGGGGTGCAGCAGGGATCCGCGCAGCCGCAGGTTCGGCCAGACGCCCTCCTGCAGGGCGGCGACGGCGACGACCTCGTAGCCGGCGCCGACGACCGCCGACGGGGTGGCCACGAGCACGGTGTCGGCGAGCGGCTGGGGCGAGAGCGTGTCCTCCGGCACCTCCGCGCCGAGCAGCTCCTCGACGAAGTCGGAGGCGGGCCGGCCCGGGTTCCGCTCCACGAAGCGGCGCGCCGCCGTGAACAGCGCGACGACGCCGTCGAGGTCGCGGTTCGCCTGGTCCGCGACGATGCCGGTCTGCAGCGCCTGCTCGAACCACGGCTTCGCGAGGCCGGAGCCCTCCCAGAGGTGCCAGAGCAGCTCCTCGATGGTGCCGTCGGCGGCCGCGAGCTCGACGAGTCGCACGACTGACGCGCGCCCCTCTTTCTGGGGCCATCCCCCGGTGTCCGCATTATGGGGGACCCGGGTAGGGTTCATATCGAGCGCACGGCCCTTACCCCCCCCTTGGGCCAGGCGTTCGCAACCCGACGAGCCCGTCCGTCCATCCCCCCCCCCCCGGACTGGACGGCTCCCGGACCACGGCGATCTCCCCGTCCCCCCGAAGGGCCGAGGTCACCGGAGAGGCCCGGCACCCGTGGCGTTCCCGCGCCCCGTGCCGGGCCTCTCGACCGTCCGCCCCCTGCCGTCCGAGCATGCCGGGCCCCTCGACCGTCCGCGCCTCCCGCCGTCGTCTACGCGTGCCGGGCCTCTCGACGGTCTGCCGCTCGTCTCAGTCGCGCTCCGCCTCCACGGCCGTCACGTCGTCGACGAGCGGCAGGTGCAGGATCGCGAGGTCCAGCGACCGCCCGAACTTCCAGCCGATGCCGGGCAGGAGCCCCACCTGGCGGAAGCCCAGGCGCTCGTGCAACCGGATGGATCCCGCGTTCCCCGCCTCGATGTCCGCGAAGACCGCGTGCTTGCCGGCCTGCCGCGCGTGCTCGACGACCGCCTCCACGAGCGCCCGGCCGATGCCCCGGCCGTGGAACGCGTCGCGCACGTACACCGAGTCCTCCACGGAGAACCGGTAGCCGGACATCCGTCGCCACGGCCCGTAGGTGCCGTAGCCCGCGAACTCGCCGTCGACCTCCGCGACGAGGATCGGGTCGCCCGCCTCCGTCGTCTCCCGGAACCACGACGCGCGCTCCGCGCGGTCCACCGGCTCGTCGGTCCAGAGCGCCGTGGAGCGGAGGATGGCGTCGTTGCGGATCGCGAGCAGGTCGTCGATGTCGCGGGGCTCGGCGGGGCGGATCCTCATCCCGGAAGGCTATCGGCCGCGGTCGGGCGGACCCGGCCGGTGCGGCAGGATCGACGCATGGACTGCACCATCTCCCGGGTCGACTGGGACGACGAGGACGCGACCCTCCTCCGCGCCGCCCAGCGCGTCGAGCTCGACGTCCGCTACGGCGGCGACACCGAGCCCGGCACGAAGCCGACCGCCGCCGACGTGGCCGCGTTCCTCGTGGCCCGCGACGCGACCGGTGCTCCCGTCGGATGCGGCGGGATCCGGCTGCTCGGCGAGCGCTCCCCCGGCGTCCCGTGGGCCGAGCTGAAGCGCATGTACGTCGTGCCGTCGGCGCGCGGCACCGGGGTGGCCACCGCCCTCCTCCGTGCCCTCGAGGCGGCGGCCCGCGATCTCGGGGTGGTCGACCTGGTGCTCGAGACCGGATCCGAGCAGCCGGACGCCATGCGGTTCTACCACCGCGAGGGCTGGGCGGAGATCCCCCGCTTCGGCGCCTACGCCGACTCCGAGGGCTCGCGCTGCTACGGGCTGACGCTCGCGTGATCCGGCGGCTGCGGCTCCTCGCCCTCTCCTCCCACCCGGGACCCACCGCCACCGTCACGGTGCTGGCGGCCGGTCTCGCCGTCGCCCTCGGCTACGGGGCGGGGCGCGTGGTCGCGGTCGCGGTCGCGGTGCTCCTCGGGCAGCTGTCCATCGGGCTCTCCAACGACTGGATCGACGCCGAGCGCGACCGCAGCGTCGCCCGCGCCGACAAGCCCGTCGCGCGCGGGGAGGTCACGGACGGCCAGGTGCGGGCGGCGGCGCTCGGCACCGCGGCGGCGTGCCTGGTCGCGTCCGCCGCGCTGGGCCCGGCGTTCCTCCTCGCGCACGTCGTGCTCGTGGGATCCGGGTGGGCCTACAACGCGGGCCTCAAGCGCACGGCCCTCAGCGTGGTCCCGTTCGTCGTCGCCTTCGGCATCCTGCCGACGGTCGTGGCGCTGGGCGCGGAGGATCCGGTGCCGGCGGCCGCGTGGGCGGTGGCCACCGGGGCGGTGCTCGGCGTCTCCATCCACTTCACCAACGTGCTGCCCGACCTCGACGACGACGCCCGCACGGGCGTCCGCGGACTCCCGCACCGCCTCGGCCGGGTGCCCTCGGGTCTCGTCGCGTTCGGGGCGCTCGCCCTCGGCGCCGTCGTCGCGGCCGCCGGGCCGGTGATCGCGGACCCGGCGCACGCCGTCACCCCGGTCGCCGTGGCGGGTCTCGTCGTCACGCTCGGCATCGCGGCGGCGGGCGCGGTGCGCGTCGTCACCCGGCCGCCCGGCCGCCTGCTGTTCCAGCTCATCATGGCGGCGTCGCTGCTGCTCGTCGCCCAGGTCGCGGTGAACGCCACCCGCCTCACCTGACGCGCGCGGCCCTGTCCCGCCCCATGGCGTAGACGGAGGCGAGCGCCCCCGCGGCGGGCGAGGCGAGCACGGCCCGGAGCCCCGCATCGCGGACGCGCCGCGTGAGACCGCGCACCGGCCGGCCGAGCGCCGTGTTGATCTCGGACTGCACGGCAGCGCGCCGCGCGCTCGCCCGGCGGTCCCGTTCCCAGGCCGCGACCCGGCGCCTGTCGAGGAGGCCGCCACGGTGCCGGACGGCGTCCACGAGGAGGGGCGCCAGGGCGTCGGCGTCGAGCCAGCCGAGGTTCATCCCCTGCCCGCCGATGGGGCTGATCTCGTGGGCGGCGTCCCCGATCAGCAGGGCGCGCCCGGAGGCCATGCGCCGCGCGAGCCGCCGGCGGACGCCGAACGCGCTGACGGTCTCGAGCGTCGCCGGGTCCACCGCGTGCCCGGTGCGGTCGCGGACGATGCGGGCGAGGTCCTCCGCGGTGCCCGGAGCGCCCTGCCCGTCGCGGATCCCGACGACCCAGCGGCGCCGGAGGCCCGGCAGCGGGAACGACTCGACGACGCCGTCCGGGTGCAGCGTGACCACCGCGTCGTCCCCCGAGCCCGTGGCGTCCGGGGCGTCGCCCATGAGGAAGCGGTCCGGCAGGACGCGCCCGTCGACCCCGATCCCGAGGAGCCCGCGCACCGCGCCGCGCGTGCCGTCCGCCCCGACGACCACTGCCGCGGACACCTCGACGGCCGCGCCGTCGCCGTCCCGGCCCGTCGCGCGGACCCGCCCCCCCCGCTCCCGGCGCCCCCCCCCCCC
>NZ_JAVCVL010000248.1:0-3684 GCF_032917815.1 Clavibacter sp. MX14-G9D
CGTCGGCGTGCCGCCGGGCGAGCTCCGCGTAGAGCGGCTCGGGGCTCGACCCGGTCGCGACGCCGAGCACGCCCGCCGGCGACCCGGCGAGGAAGGCCTGCACCACGTCGGCGGCGGCGGACCCCAGGGCGGCCCGGTCGTCCACGGCGCGGACGCGGGGCGCGCGCGTCGACGCGGCCGTCACTTCAGGGCGCCCTTCGCGATGTCGCCGATGAACTGCTTGGCGCCGATGAGGAACACGATGATGAGCGGGATCACCGCGAGCAGCGCGCCCGCCATGACCATGCCGTAGTCCTTGCCGTGGGCGCTGTTCAGCTGGCTCATGGCCACCTGCAGCGTCAGCGTGCCCGGGTCGTTGAGCACGATGAGCGGCCAGAGGTAGTCGTTCCACGCGGCGATGAAGGTGAAGATCCCGAGGAAGCCGAGGCCCGGACGGATGAGCGGCAGGCACACCGTGAGGTACTGCCGGAAGAACCCGGCCCCGTCGATGCGGGCTGCGTCGATGAGCTCGTCCGGCACGCTCGAGACGATGAACTGCCGCAGCCAGAAGATGCCGAACGCGTTGGCGGCGGCGGGCACGATGAGCGCCTGCAGCTGGCCGACCCAGCCGAGGTTGATCATGGTCACGAACTGCGGGATCACCGACAGCTGCGCGGGCAGCATGAAGGTCACGAGCAGCAGCGCGAACAGCGGGCGACGGCCGGGGAACTCGTACTTCGCGAACGTGAACGCCGCGATCGAGTCGAAGAACAGCACCAGCACCGTGATGGAGACGGCCACGATGACCGTGTTCATGAGCGATCCGCCGAAGTCGATCGTGCGGAACACCGCCTGGATGTTCTCCCACAGGTACGGCCCCGGCACGAGCACGGGCGGCGACTTGTAGATGTCGCTCGTGGTGTTGCTCGCCATGACCACGAGCCAGTAGAGCGGGAACAGGCTGACGATGGACCCGGCGAACAGGACCCCGTGCAGGATGACCCGGCCGGGCGGCAGCTGGCGGCGGCCGGCGGGGCGGCCGGTGCGCTCGTCGCGCGGGCGCCCGGAGGCCGGGTCGGCGATGCGGGCCGCGGCGGAGCCCGCCGCGTGGACGGTCGTGCTCATGCGCGGTGTCCCTTCCTCGTGCCGGGCGCCTTCGCGACCTTCTCCTTCTTCTCCGACCCGAGCCGGAAGCTGATGATGGAGAAGATCACCACGAGCAGGAAGACGCCCCACGCGATGGCGGCGCCGTAGCCGAAGCGGTTGTAGTTGAAGGCCTGCTGGTAGAAGTACAGGACGGTGGTGAGGCCGGCCTGGCCCGCGCCGCCCGAGTTCGGGTTGGTGGTGCTGGAGGAGGCGGTGAGCACCTGCGCCTCCGTGAAGCTCTGGAGGCCCGTGATGGTCGAGACCACCAGCACGAAGAGGATCGTGGGACGCAGCAGCGGCAGCGTCACCGACCAGAAGGTGCGGATGGCGCCGGCGCCGTCGAGCTTGGCGGCCTCGTAGACCTCCGTGCCGATGGCCTGCATGCCGGCGAGGAAGATGATCGCGTTGTAGCCCGTCCACTGGTACGTGATGAGCACGGCGATGGTCACCTGGATCGCCCACGGCGTGGAGAGCCACGGCACGCCGTCGAGGCCGATCGCGCGGAGGCCCGCGTTCACGAGCCCGAAGCTGTCGCCGAAGATCGAGCCGAACAGCACGGCCATGGCGACGACCGAGGTCACGTTCGGCACGAAGTAGCTGATCTTGTAGAAGGTGCTGAGGCGCTTCGCCGAGTTGAGCATGGCGGCGACGACGACCGCGATGGCCATCATCGGGAACGTCGACAGCGCGAAGATGATCAGCGTGTTGCGGATCGACAGCCAGAACGTGGCGTCGGCCGCGAGGGCCTGGAAGTTGGCGAGGCCCACCCACTCCGCGGTGCCGAGCCCGTTCCAGTCCTGGAACGAGAGCACGAGCGAGTAGAGCGCCGGGAACAGGCCGAAGACCAGGAACAGCAGGAAGAACGGCGCGATCGCGACGTAGTACGGCCACGTGCGGCGGATGCCGCGGGTGCCGGCGGCCCCGCGGGAGCGCGCGGGGCCCGGGGCACCCGCGCCCGCCCGGGAGGACGCGCGCAGGCGCCCGCCCGGGCGGACGACGGTGGGGATCACTGCTTCGCGGTCTTCAGCGCGGCCTCGCCCGCGGCGACGGCGTCGGTCCAGGCCTGCGCCGGGTCCTTGCCGAGCGACGTGACGTTCTGCAGCTCCGTGACGAACGCGGCCTGGACCTGGTTGTCGTAGGGGCTGACGTAGGCGGTGGGCATCTCCGCGGCGGCGTCGGCGAAGACGCCGACGGTCGACTGGCCGCCGAAGAACTCGTCGCCCTGCTGCAGCTCCGGGGAGTCGTAGGCGGCGGTGGCCGAGGGGAAGATGCCCTTGTCGGCGTACGCGGTGACCTGGTTGTCCTCGCTCAGCACGTCCTTGATGACCGCGAACGCGGCCTCCGGGTCCTCCGTGCCGGCGGGGATGGAGAGGAACGAGCCGCCGATGTTGGCCGGTCCCCCGGGCATGGGCGCCACGCGCCAGTCGCCGGACGTGTCCGCCGTCGCGCTCTTGAGGTCCGCCTGGTACCAGGAGGCGCCGAGGAGCGCGGGGAGGGATCCGTTGGTGATGGCGGACGCCCAGTCGGGGCTGCCGTCGGTCACGTTGGCCGTGAGGCCGTCCTGGTAGGCGAGCACCGCGCGGTCCCACGCCTCCTTGATCTCGGGGCTGTCGCCCGTGAAGTCGCCGGACTCGTCGACGAAGCGCGTGGTGCCCTGGCCGATGGACTTGGTGAACACGTCCGACGCGTCGACGAAGATCGCGCCGCCGGTCGCGTCCTTCAGCTTCTTGCCGAAGGCGAAGTAGTCGTCCCAGGTGGCGGTGGCCGCGGCCACCTCCTCGGGCTCGCTGGGCAGGCCGGCCGCGGCGAACACGTCGGCGCGGTAGTAGAGCGCGGTGGGGCCGATGTCGATGGGGAGGCCGATGAGCTCGCCGTCCTCCGTCGTCGCCTCCTTCAGCTTCCACGCGGGGTACTGGTCGGCGATGTCCTGCGCGCCCAGGTCGTCCAGGTTCTCGAAGAGGCCGTCCTCGCTGAGGAAGTAGGGCATGTCCTCGCCCTTGACGCCCGTGACGGACGGCAGGCCCGAGCGGCCCGTGAACGTCGTCACGAGCTTCTGCTTGAAGTCGCCGCCGATGGTCGAGACGTTGAGCGTGGTGCCGGGCACCGCGTCCGGGACCGTGTCGAGCACCGTCTGGCTGAGGCCGTCCGGCCAGATCCACAGGTCGAGCTCGCCGCCGGCCGAGGATCCCGACGACGACGAGCAGGAGGCGAGGACCGGCGCGACGAGCGCGAGGGTCGCGACGCCGACGACGAGGCGCCGGGCACGGGTGCGGCGGGCGGGGTGGTGGGACATGGTGGTTCTCGATTCGGTGGGGTGGGGCGGAGGGGCGGGCGGGGGATCCGGGTACGGGGGCGTCAGGCGAGGAGCCGGGCGCCGTCGGGGTGGTCGAGGGCGTCGGCGAGGTAGTCGTAGCGGCCGGGCTCGGCGGCGTCGGGGTGGGCGCGCAGCCAGGGCACGAGCTCCGCGAGCCGCGGGGCGCCGGACGCGCCGCCGGGGCGGGTGACCGTGATCCCCGCGACCAGGCACGCGAGGTCCACGCGCTGGGTCAGCGTCCAGGG
>NZ_JAVCVL010000249.1:0-3640 GCF_032917815.1 Clavibacter sp. MX14-G9D
AGAACCCGCCCTTCGTCACGGCCTTGTTGTTCAGGTACACGATGTTGAGGACCTGGCCGGTGCTGCGGCTGTACGCGATGCCGTTCGCATCCGTCGGCACGAGGTTCGCGCCGCCCGAGATCGTGATGCCCTGGTCGAGGTCCGAGGACCCGTCGAGGGAGTCGCGCGCGTTCGAGATCGCGTTGGTCGGAGCCGCGAGGCCCTTCGCGAACAGCGACGTGCGGATGATGCCCGCGTGGTAGGCCTCGACCGCGAGGATGCCGGCGGCCGCCTCGAGGTACGTCTTGTTCGTGATGAGCGGGGCGGCGCCCTTGTAGGCGGTCACTCCGACGTCCTCGAACACGAAGGACGCGAGCAGGAAGTTCTCGTCGCTCGCGAACGCGTCGAACTTCTCGCCCGGCTTGATGAGGCCGGCGGCCGTCGCCGCGGCGGAGAAGGCCGCGTCGAGGTCGATGGCCGGACGGGCGACCTTGGCCGAGCCCAGCGCGGAGCGCAGGAACTTGACGTGGGCCTTCTCGTCCTGGGCGATCTCGCGGGCGTACTCGCGGATCGCGCGGTCCTTGAACTGGACCTGGCGGCCGCCGGTGACGCCGCCGGCCGTGCCGACGCCGGAGATGTCGTTCGGGACGAGGCCCGCGCCGGTGGAGGCGCGGAGGTAGAACTCGGCCTCGAGGTACTCGAGGTTGAGCGCGAAGTTGAGGACGGCGAGGTCGGTCGCCTGTCCGGCGTCCGCCTCGGCCTGGGCGTCGGCCGCCTGGGCTCCGGTGGCGGGGATGAGGGCCGCGGCGCCGACGCCGAGACCCGCGATGCCGGCGGCGCTGAAGAAGCGACGACGGTCCAGCGGCGACTGCGCGCTCCGGTCGATGGCCTGGGTGATGAACTTCTTGTCGAACATGGTTGGAGCTCCCTTGATCGTCGCGACCGTATCCCAGATACCGAACGCGTGCTGGTTCGAACGCTATGCGGATGACAGGCATCCGGCATAGGGGCGCGATGCACTGTTTCGCCGGATGTCGAGAAGCGTTCGGAACGGGGACCGTGCCGGATTGCCCGGGATCGCATCGGATCCCCTCGGATCCCGCCCGCGGATGCGGATCAGGTCGGGATGACCTTGAACAGCACCTTGCGCGTGACCATGAACCAGATCGCCGCGAGCACCAGCGTGTGGACGACAGCCCCCTGCCAGGCGTTCGACCTGTCGAGGAACGGCAGGCTGCCGACGACGAGGACGAAGAACACGTGGACGATGAACACGTACAGGCTCGCGGAGCCCAGCGGCGTGTAGAACCACCCGAACGCCCGGTCGACCGGCTTCCAGACCCGCGTGAGGAACGTGTAGGCGACCACGAGCATGAGCGCGAGGTCGACGAGGCGCCCCGGCTGCAGGAACGTGCGCTGGTACATCGACTCGTACAGCGACGAGTAGAGGCCGTCGGGGACACCCGGCAGCTGCACGCCGTAGGTGTGGCCGGCCCACAGCACGGCGAGGGAGCCCACGTAGGCGACCAGCCCGATCGTCACCAGCGCGCGGCCCAGGCGGCCGGTGAGGGCCCGCGTGATCTGCCGCCGGTAGTAGCCGATGACCATGCCGTTGAGGAACGCGACCTGCCACGTGAGCAGCGGGAAGACGTCCTCGAACATCGACGGCAGGACCCGGATGTCGTACTGCGCGTTCAGCAGGTACCCGGCCCAGCTGGCGATGAGCACGACCCACCACATCCGCCGGCGGAGGAGCCACACGACGGCCGGCACGAGCAGCGTGAGGACCACGAACAGCCCCATGATGTTGAAGACCCACGGGCCCATGCGCAGCAGCAGCAGGTCCCGGATCGCGTACCAGGGCGGCGGGTAGTCGAGCAGGCGCGCGCCGTTCGGGTAGAGGTCGTAGACCTGGCCCGTCGTCACCTTGCCGTCGGCGCCCGTGCCGCGGTCGGTGAAGGTGGTGATCACGTCGGTGTCGAGGAACGGCACGAAGGTGAGCGCGAACACGATGACGACCACCGCGATCGCCACGACGTACTGCTTGAACGCGCGGCGGAGGATCGACACGAGCGCCTTCACCTCGCCGAACCGCTTCACGGCCATGGGGTAGACCATGCCGAGCACGAGGCCGGAGAGCAGGACGAACATCTCGGCGCCCGTGATGGCGCCGATCGCGTTGATGGTCACGTAGGAGTACGGGCTCGCCACCTCGATGTGGGTGATGACCACGGCGACGATGGTCCAGCCGCGGAAGAGGTCCAGGCGGCGGTCGCGGGGACTGTGCTCGTCCGGATAGCGCCAGCCGGGCCGGAGGCGCCCGATGAGGCCGGACGCGGCGAACAGCACGAGGAGCACGACCGCGCACAGCACGATCCAGCCCATCTGCTCGTCCTCCGGGGATCCGGGGTCGCGGTACTGCGCGGTCGCGGTGTTCGCGCGCTCCTGGTCGAACACCTGCGTGACGGGGCCGAGGGTCGCCGTCGCCGGGTCCAGGTGGGCGCGGAGGGCGGAGGCGATGGCCGGGTCGCCCGTGGCGCGCCAGTCGACGACGGCGCCGTCGGCCTCCGCCTCCTCCCGCTCGAGCTCCCGCCACACGACCATGCCGATGCCGGGGTGCTCCGCGCGGACGTCGGCCGAGAGCACCTGCTCCCACCAGGCGGCCTTGATCTCGGACTCGCTCGCGCCGTCGGTGCGGGCGGGGTCGTACAGCGCGCCCGTCTCGATGACGGCGGGCTTGCCGGTCCCCTCGATCCACTCCGCCGCGAAGTCGCGGCCGGCGCCGCCCTGGTCGGCGTAGCCGTACGCGCCGGTGAGCTCCCGGGAGAACTTGCCCTCCTCGGGGACGACGTTGTCGCCGAACTCCTGCTGCGGGACCACCTCGCCGCCCAGGTACTCCTCCACCGGCTGCCCGGTGACGAAGTCCTGCTCGGATCCGAAGTGCGAGGCCGACAGGCCCACCCAGTCGACGGCGTCGTCGCCCGGGTAGTACGGCCGGTAGGCGTCGTCGTCGATGTCGACGCGGCCGTTGCCGTCGGTGTCGAGCTCCGCGACGGGACGCGTGCCGGACGCGTCGGTGAGCCCGTCGGCCGACCCGAACGGGTAGCCGGCCGCGTAGGCGGGCGACCAGACGGTGACGGCGCCCGCGTCGGACGCGTGCACGGCGTCGGCGACCTGGCGGAAGGCCGCCACGTACGCGGACGGCTGCTGGCCCCACGGGGTCCACGAGCCGTTCATCTCGGGCGCGAACCGCACGAGCGCGCGGGAGTCGTAGCGCTCGCGGAGCGCCTCCAGCCGGGCGGCCAGGGCGTCCGCGTCCTCCGTGGTGAGCTCGGCGAGCGGCTTCGTGGGCTCCAGCGTGAGGAGGAGGAGCGCGCCCTGCTGGCCGGCCTGCTGGGCGAACTGGTCGAGGTAGGTGACGTCGTCGGACCCGAGGGGGTAGCGCACCGACTGGCCGAGCACCGCGGGGGTCGCCCCGAGGCGGTCCGCGTAGCTCTGCGCGTCGTCCGCGGTCCAGTCGAGGATGCCGCCGAACCAGGGTGCGTCCGGTGCACGCGTGAGGTCGACCTCGTCGGCGGGGGCCGCGGGCGCGGTGGCCGCCGGGGCGGCGGGGGCGGCGAGCGCGGCCGTCGCGGGGACGACGGCGATCGCGAGCGCGACG
>NZ_JAVCVL010000025.1:0-22165 GCF_032917815.1 Clavibacter sp. MX14-G9D
GTCCGCTCTCCCGCGACACGGCCCGCACCGGGCTTCTCTTCGCGACCCCGACGGCCCTCGTCGTCGGCGTCGTGTTCGTCGTCCCCCTCGTCCTCCTCATCTGGATGGCGTTCAACGACTGGCCCCTCATCGGCGCCTCCTCGCCGAACTGGGGCGCGAACTTCGCCGAGATCAGCGACCCGCTGTTCGTCAAGGCCATCGGCTTCACGGCGCTCTACACCGTGATCACCACCGTGCTCCTCAGCGCCGTCGCGCTCGGGCTCGCGCTCCTGGTGCAGCAGTCGCGGCCCGGGACGGCGCTCTACCGCACGGCGTTCTTCATCCCGGCCGCCATCGGCCTCGCCTCCACGAGCCTGCTGTTCTACGGGCTGTACACGCAGAAGGACAGCGGCCTCAACGAGCTGCTCGGACTCGTCGGCATCGGCCCGCTCAACTGGATCTCGACGCCGACCGGCGCGCTCTGGTCGACCGTGCTCCTCGTCGTCTGGCGCTTCTCCGGCTTCTACATGCTCATCCTGCTCACGGGACTCCAGGCGATCCCGGACGAGGTCTACGAGGCCGCCCGCGTCGACGGCGCCTCGTGGTGGCGGACCTTCGTGTCGGTGACGCTGCCGCTGCTCCGGCCGTCGATCGCGCTCATGCTGATCCTCTCGGTGACCGGATCCGTGCTGGCGTTCGACCAGTTCTACATCCTCACCAGCGGCGGGCCCGACAACTCCACCGTCACCCTCGTCGTCGCCCTGTACCGCAAGGCGTTCGTGCAGTTCGACCTCGGCACCGCGGCCGCCCTGTCGCTCGTGGTGCTGGCGTTCCTGCTGGTGCTCAACCTGATCCAGTTCACGTTGCTCCGACGTGACAACACCGCGTGAGGCCGTCATGAAGCGAACCAAGTTCCTGGGCATCGCCGCCCACCACGTCACCAGCACCGTCCTCGCGCTGCTGTTCCTGCTGCCGCTGCTGTGGACCCTCCACGGGTCCCTCTTCGGCACCGGCGCCTCGCCCGAGGGCGGGTTCGGCTTCGCCAACTACCGGAGCGTCGTCGAGTACGGCAGCGGCCTCGGCACCTACCTGCTGAACACCACGGCGGTCGCCCTGATGACCGTCGCGGGGGTGCTCGTCGTCTCCGCGTTCGGCGGGTACGCGTTCGCGCGGCTCCCGTTCCGCGGGCGGAACGTGCTCTTCATCCTCACCCTGGCGATCCTGATGGTGCCGTACGCGACGATCCTCATCCCGCTCTACGTGCTGCTCGGCTGGCTCGACCTCCAGGACTCCCTCGTCGGGCTCGCCCTGGTGATGGTGATGCTGCAGCTGCCGTTCAGCCTGTTCATGATGCGGAACTCGTTCGAGGCCCTGCCGAAGGAGCTCGACGAGGCCGCCCTCATGGACGGCTGCAGCGTGGCCGGGGCGTTCTTCCGCGTGCTGCTGCGCGGCACCGTCCCCGGTCTCGTGACCGTCGGCCTGTACGCGTTCCTGTCATCCTGGAACGAGTTCATCGCCCCGCTGATCTTCCTCACCAGCGGCGACCTCTTCACCCTCCCCGTGGCGCTGGTGAGCCTGCGCACCGGGGCGCTCGGCTCGGTGGACTACGGCGCGCTGCAGGCCGGCGTGATCGTGTCGGCCCTCCCCTGCCTGCTCCTGTTCCTCTTCCTGCAGCGCTACTACGTCCGCGGCTTCACCTCGGGCGCGCTCAAGGGATGACCCCCCGCCGCGCCGCCGCAGATCCCCTCCCCACCGAAGGACACCCCATGGACACCCTCCGCACGCACCGGGCGACGACGCCCGCCCCCCTCGCCGACGTCGACATCGCCGATCCCTTCTGGAGCCCGCGCATCGAGACCGTCCGCACCGAGACGATCCCCTTCCAGCACCACCAGCTCGAGACGATCGGCCACCTCGAGTCCCTCCGCCACCGGCGGCAGGACGGGGACCCGGTGCCCCACATCTTCTGGGACAGCGACATCGCCAAGTGGATCGAGGCCGCCAGCTACAGCCTCGTCTCCCACCCCGACCCCGAGCTCGACGCGCGCCTGGACGAGGTCATCGCCCTCCTCGCCTCCGCCCAGGGCGCGGACGGGTACCTCAACACCTACTTCACGGTCATCGCGCCCGAGGCGCGCTTCACCGACCTCCGCGACGCCCACGAGCTCTACTGCGCCGGGCACCTGATCGAGGCGGCCGTGGCGCACCACGCCGCGACCGGCAAGACCACCCTGCTCGACGTGATGCGCCGCTACGCGGACCTCATCGGGACGGTGTTCGGCCGGGGCGAGGGGCAGATCCGCGGCTACGACGGCCATGAGGAGATCGAGCTCGCCCTGGTGAAGCTCGCCGCGGCCACCGGCGAGCGCCGCTACCTCGACCTGGCGTCCTACTTCGTGGAGGAGCGCGGCACCGAGCCCTACTTCTTCGACCTCGAGGCGGAGCGCCGCGGGACCCCCGGGTACTTCGGCGACCAGTTCGGCGGCGAGGCCCACCCCGGCCGCACCCGCGAGTACCTGCAGGCCCACGCTCCGGTGCGGGACCAGCACGAGGCCGTGGGCCACTCCGTGCGCGCGATGTACCTGTACTCCGCCATGGCGGACCTGGCGCGCGAGCAGGACGACGAGTCGCTCCTCGCGGCCTGCCGGGGCCTGTGGGAGCACCTCACCACGCGGCGCATGTACGTCACCGGCGGGATCGGCAGCTCCGCCGTGAACGAGGGCTTCACCCGGGACTTCGACCTGCCCGACGAGTCGGCGTACGCGGAGACGTGCGCCGCGATCGGGCTCATGATGTGGGCGCAGCGGATGCTCCGCATCGACCGGCACCGGCGCTACGGCGACGTGCTGGAGCTCGCCCTCTACAACGGCGTGCTGGCCGGCCTGTCGGACGACGGCACGTGCTTCTTCTACGACAACCCCCTCGCGAGCCGCGGCGGCATCGAGCGGAGCGCCTGGTTCGACGTCGCGTGCTGCCCCCCGAACCTCGCCCGCCTGCTCACGTCGCTCGGCTCCTACGCCTTCGCCACCGGCGACGCCGAGCTGGTGGTGCACGTGCCCGTGTCGGGGACCGTGCGCGTGCCCGTGGGCGACGCGGTGGCCGTCGTCGCGGTCGACGCGGACGTGCACGGCAGCGGCCGGGTCGCCCTCCGCATGGTGGACGCCCCGGACGGCGAGCTCACGCTCAGCGTCCGCGTGCCCGCGTGGTCGGCGACGACGACGCTGCACCTCGACGGCCGGCCGCTCGACCTGGACGACGGCGACCTGCTGGGCGAGGACGGCTACGCGACCGTGACGCGGCGCTGGCAGGACGGCGAGGAGCTCGTGCTGCAGCTGGACACCTCCCCGCGCCGCCTGCGCCCCGACCCCCGGCTGGTCGACCACGCCGGCCGCGTGGCGATCGCGCGCGGGCCGATCCTCCACGCGCTCGAGGAGGCCGACAACGGCACCATGCTGCACATGCTGTCCCTGCCGGCGGACGCGGAGCTGTCCGCCCGCGACGCGGACGGGACGCACGTCGTGACCGCGCGGGGCCGCCGCACCGACGTCGCCGGGGAGGGCCTCTACCGCAGCGGCCCGGTCACCTCGGAGGACGCGGAGCTCGTCTTCGTGCCGTACTCGTCGTGGGCCAACCGGGGCGCCGGGGAGATGCGGGTCTGGACGCGGGAGGGCTGAGACGCCGCCGGCCGGGTGGTCCGGCCGGAGAAGCGGCGCGTCCGCGCGTACGGCTCGTGGTCGAAGGACGGTCCGACCGTGTGGACGGAGAGGATCGCGCATCCGCTCGCCGCGAGATCGGCGCTCACGCGCTCGACGAGGAGCCGGCCGATGCCCCGCCCCTGCGCCGCGGGAGCGACGGCGATCAGGTGCAGCTCCGCCGCCTCCGGGAAGTGCCGCCGGAGGAGCGCGACACCGAGCACCTGCGTGCCGTCGGATGCCAGGAGGCTGTCGTACCGGTCGCTCTCGGCATCCACGACGTACGCGTCGATCGCGCCGGGGTCGCCGAACCAGTCCGGGAGGGACTCCAGCACGCGCCGGACGTCCGTGCCGCTGCGGCCGTGCACGACGTCGATCTGCATGGGGCCATCGTGGCAGCCCCGGTGCGGACGCGCCGTGCCGCGGGCCGGCGCGCCCCTCGCGGCAGCAGGCTCGTGGAGGGCGGAGGCTGGCCGGCGACGCCGCGCTCGGGACCGCCCCAGTGCGAGGGGTCCGCCGGGCGGGGCCTGGCCTGCTCGGGGATCCGCGCCTAGCCTCGGCGAGGGACGCCCGTCCCGAGCTGTCGACGGAGGAGCGCCATGACCGAGACCACCAGGGTGGGACGCCGGGGCACCGAGGGCATCGCCCGTCACGGCCGCCTGCGGAGGCCGAGCGCCGCGCGCACGGTGGCCGCCGCGATCGGAGCGGTGGCCGCGGTCGCCGTGGTCGGCAGCGGATCCGTGGCCGCGATCGCGGCGTGGGACATCGCCCGCACCGTCCAGGCCAACTCCGTCGACATCTCCGACGGGGACGCCCTGCCGCCCTCGATCGGCGCGATCGACGGCGGGGCCAACGTGCTGCTCGTCGGCGGCGACACCCGCGAGGGACAGGGCGACGGCTTCGGCACCGGGCAGGAGGTCGCGACCGGCAACCTCAACGACGTGACGATGCTGCTCCACATCAGCGAGGACCACACCCGCGCCACCGTCATCTCCTTCCCCCGCGACATGCTCATGACGATGCCCGCGTGCCGGAGCCAGGACGGCACCGCGGAGGTGCCGGCGCAGGACGAAGTGCAGATCAACGTCGCGCTCAAGAACGGCGGGCTCCCCTGCGTCGTGCGCGCCGTGGAGAGCATCACGGGCCTCGACATCCCCTACGGCGGCGTCATCCAGTTCACCGGCGTGATCGAGATGTCCAACGCCGTCGGCGGGGTCCCCGTCTGCATCGCCAACCCCATCGACGACTGGCGGACCGAGCTCGACCTCCCCGCCGGCGTGGTGCCCCTCCAGGGCGAGGACGCGGTCCAGTTCCTCCGCCTCCGCCACGGCATCGGCGACAACAGCGACCTCTCCCGCATCAGCAACCAGCAGGTGTTCCTCAGCGCGCTGCTGCGGACCGTGACGAGCACCGACACCCTCACCAACCCGGCGAAGCTCTACGGGATCGCGCGCGCCGCCGTCGACAACATGAGCCTCTCCACCTCGCTCGACAGCCCCGCCGCGATCACGTCCCTCGCGCTCACCATCAAGGACATCCCGCTCGACGAGTTCGTGTTCGTGCAGTACCCGACCACGTACCTGGAGAGCGGCCGCGTCGCGCAGGACGCGGCGAACGGGGACCGGATGATGCGGCTCATCGCCTCCGACGCGGACTTCGCGCTCGCGCCCGACAGCACGGGCCAGGGCGTGGTGCTGGCCGAGCCGACGGATCCCGCGTCCGCCCCCCCGGCGGATCCCGCCCCGCCCGCGCCGGACGGTGCGGCCGCCCCTCCCGCCGTGCTGCCGGACGGCGTCACCGGCCAGACCGCGGCGACGGAGACCTGCGCGAACGGCTGACGCGGGGCGCGCGCGTCACGCGGGAGCGGGGGTGACCAGGGCGAGCAGCGGGAAGGCGCCCAGCCAGAGCACCGACGGGGACACGACGAGGAACACCGCGTCGACGACGAGCATCGTGATCGCGCGCCTCCTCCGGCCCTCCCGCCGCACCAGCGACATCACGGCGAACACGAGGCTCACCAGTGCGAGGAGCCCGATCGGGACCCATGCCACGAGGAACAGCGGGTACAGGATCAGCCACCCGGAGCCGAGGAGGGCGGACGGGACCCACATCACGCACCAGAGCAGCGCGAACGTGCCGAGGGCGATGATGCCCGTGACGGAGGCGACCCTCCCGCGGCTGTCGTCCCGCGGCGACGTCCGATCCTCCACCCGGTCCCCCACCCCCTGCATCGCTCCAGCGTAGGGGCGGGATGCCGGCGGGCGGGATGCGATGGCCGCTGCGGTCCCCCGCGTCGCCGCCGTCCGCCGGTCCCGGCCCCGGGGCGTCTCAGCGGTCCTCGGGCCAGAGCGGGGTCGTGATCACCGTCCCGTCGGCCGCGACGAGGCGGGCGGCGATCCTCCGGGGCGACAGGTCCCGTACGGCACGCGACCCCCGGACCACCGCCGCCGTCGACCAGGTGTTCGCTCCCACGCAGGTCGCGGACGCCACCGTCACCGAGCGCCAGAGCGGTGCGGCCGGGATCCCCCAGCGGGGATCGAGGATGTGGTGGACGGGCGTGCCGTCGTGCTCCCACCTGCGGCGCCGCGTGCTCGAGGTCGCCACCGCCCAGCCGCTCCGCAGCGAGACGACCTGCGCCGGGTCCTCGTCGGTGTCCTGGACGAGGACCTGCCAGCCCTCCGCGGGGCCCTCCCCCGCCGTGGCGATGTCCCCGCCGAGCGCGACGAGGACCGCTGCGCCGGAGGCCGCCGCCGCACGAGCCGCGGCCCGATCGGCCGCCCACGCCTTGGCGGTCGCCCCCAGGTCGACCACGACCCCCGCGGGCACGCGCAGCCGCGATCCCCGGAGCTCGACGTCCCGCCAGCGCGGGCCGCGCTCGACCATGCCGCGCGGGAAGCCGCTCGTCGAGCGCCGCCCGTCGCCGTGCCCGGCGGGGCGGGGCGGCGAGGGCAGCCGGTCGGTGTCGCAGCCGAGGCTGATCAGCTCGGCTCCGAGCGTGGGATCGACGTCGCCGTCGGTGGCCTCCGCCGCGTCGAGCGCCGTCCGCATGAGGTCCGCGAGGAGCGGCGAGACCGTGCATCCGCGCTCGAGGTCCCGGGCCCTCGTCATGAGCTCCGAGTCCGGCCGGAACCGGCTGCACGCCCGGTCGACGTCCGCGGTCACCCGGCGGACCGCGGCGGCGGCCGCATCCAGGGCACGGGGATCGGGGCTCTGCACGACGACCTGGGCCGTCGTGGTCCAGAGGTCCCAGGAGCGCTCCCTGCTCGCGTGCGGTCGCTCGACGGAGGCGCGCACGTCAGGACCCCGACGTCCGCGACGAGGAGCCGGATCCGGTCCCGGCGCTCACGCCGGAGTCGGTCGTGCCCGACCCGGTCGACGTGCCGGACCCGGGCGACGTGCCGGACCCGGTCGACCCGGAGCCCGCCGACCCGGCGCCCGAGCCCGTCGCGGGATCCGCCGCGGCCTCGTCGTCGGCCCGCCGGTCCGCCGGGGTGACGGTGGACGTCGTCGGGGCCTCGGCGCCGTCCGCGAGCACGGCCTGCGTCAGGTAGACCGTGGAGCCGAGCGCTCCCGCGCCCACGAGGGCGATGCCCGTCGTGAGCCCGGCGACCATGCGCCGCGTCCATGTGGTGTGCTCGTCGTGCATGCGTCCTTCTCCTTCGTGGGGGTGGTGGGGTGCCGTCACCAGCTGAACCGCTCGCGGTGGAGCTGGGCTCCCGGCAGTCCCGCGGCGCGCGCGTCGGCCTCGACGAGGTCCGCCCAGCGCGCGGGTCCGCAGACGTAGAGGTCCGAGCCGTGGAGGTCGGGGAAGACCGTGGTGGCACGGTGGCCCTGGCCGGCCTGCTCGTCGGCCAGCCAGGCGCCGGGTCCGCTCCCGCGGGAGCCGACGCTCGTCAGGACGCGGTGACCGCGGGCGGTGGCCCACGCGATGACCTCGTCCCAGAGGTGCGTCTCCCGGGCGTCCCGCGCGCGGAGCAGGATCGTCACGGATCCCGCCGGCGCGGAGACCTCCTCGAGGAACGCGCGGACGGGGGTGATCCCGATCCCCGCCGCGGCGACGGCGATGCGCGGGCGGGTGCGGCTGGCCTCCGTGAAGACGCCGTACGGTCCGGCGAACGAGACGGGCGTGCCGGGCCGGAGTCGCGCGAGGTCGCCGCTGCCGCGCCCCAGGGCTCGGACGGTGAGCCGCAGGCTCGTGCCGTCGGGCGCGGCGGACAGCGAGAGCGGGTGCGCGTGCCACCAGGTCCCCGCTCCCCAGAACCGCCACATGAGGAACTGCCCGCCCCGAGCGGGGAGGCGGTCGAGCCGGCGACCGCGCAGGTGGAGGGACACCACGCCGTCGCCGATCGGCTCGACGCGGTCCACGACCACCCGGTGCCGGAGGGACAGGAGGACGGGCGTGCCGAAGCGGAAGACCGCGATGCAGCCGAGCGCGATCGCGTACAGCGCGATCCAGTACGCCCGCTGCCACGACGTCTCCGCGAGGACCTGCCCCTGCTGCAGCTGGTGCGGGACGGCGAGGACCACGGCCGCGTACGACAGGAGGTGCACGGCGTGCCACGCCTCGTACGGGAGCACGCGGCGGACGGCGACCACCGAGCTCACGACGACGACCACCAGGGCACCGAACCCGAGGATCGCGAGCCGGACGTCGGCGGCCTCCCACAGCGCCACGATCATCGGTCCGATGCCCTCGCCGGCGTCGAGGGAGTACCCGACCACCAGCAGCGCGCCGTGGGCGAGGAGGAGGTACAGGGCGGGCTTCCCCAGGCGGCCGTGAAGCGCCATCGCGGCGTCGTGGCCGACGAGGCGGTCGATCAGCGGGACGCGGGCCGTGAGGACCAGCATGACCAGGATCAGGTCGGTGCCGACGAGGCCCGCGACGATCCCGAGGACGATCACGAGCCGTCCGTCTCCGGTGAGTCGCGCGGCGTCCGACGTGGCCCACAGCGTCACCGCCACCACGGCGGAGGCCCATGCCGCGGCACCGAGGAGCCGCGTCCTGCGGGACCGCCGCCGCCCCGCCGCCCGCAGCGCCGCGTCGTCCCGCGGCGCGGGGGCGGCTGGTGGTTCTGGTGCAGGTGCAGGTGCAGGTGCAGGTGCAGGTGCTGGTGCTGGTGCAGATGCTGGTGGTGGCGGTGCATGCAACGGTGCGCTCATGCCCCGATTCAGCAGGATCGACGCATGAGCCGGCCCTGGCACGGCTATGGACCGGCCATGAAGCCGGACGAGGCGGGACGCTGCCCCGACGCGGCCGGTGGAGCGGTGACGGCATCGACGGCTGCCGGCCCGGGGCCGGGGTCCACCGCGTGCCGCCGGAAGACGAGCGTGCGCTGCACCGCGAAGCCGGCGACGAACAGCGCGGCTCCCGCGCCGATCCTCGCCAGCAGCAGGGGGATGCCCACGGCCGTGAGCGCCTCCAGGAGCAGTACGTCGCCGAGGGCGACCAGCGCGGCGAGCGCCGCGTACCGGAGCGCGTCACCGAGGAGGGCCCGGCGCCGCGCTGGTGTCCCTGCCGGCGGTGTGTGCGCGCGACCGCGGCCGTGGTGGACGAGGCGGCGGTTGGCGACGAAGGCGACGGTGCCGCTCATCAGCCGTGCGCCGATCACGCCGACCAGGAGCTCTCCGGTCACGGCGACCAGGGCCCAGAGGGCGATGAGGTCGAGGAGGAAGGACCCGATCGCGACCACCGCATGCAGGAGGAGCGGGGCGAGCACCTTCCCCGAGTCCACCATCGGGCGGAAGTGGGACGACGCGTTGCCCTCGAGGTACAGCGTCTGGATGGGGATCTCCTCCACCGCGCGTCCGTCGGCGTGCGCCCGCAGCAGCACCCGCAGCTCGTACTCGAACCGGTCCCCCGGCACCTCGAGCAGCCAGGCCAGGGATCCCGCCGGGTAGCCGCGGAGCCCGGTCTGGGTGTCGTGGATGCTCCCCCCGGATGCCCGACGGAGGAGTCCGCGGGACACCGCGTTCCCGAATCGGCTGCGGAGCGGCACGTCGCCGTCGAACCTCCGCCCGCCGAGCACCATGGAGCCGGTGCGGCGGACGTGGTCGGCGACGCGGAGCACGTCGACGGCCGTGTGCTGCCCGTCGCTGTCCGCGCACACGACGTCCTCTCCGGGGTGGGCAGCTCCGGCGTACGCGATCCCGGTCCGCAGCGCGCGGCCCTTGCCGAGGTTCCGCGGCTGGGTGAGGACGACGGCTCCTGCCGCCCGCGTCGCGTCGAACGTCGCCGCGTGCCCGGGCCCGCTGCCGTCGTCGACGACGACCGGGATCACGTCGGGGCGGGCGCGGACGAGGGCGGTCACGAGCCCGGGGAGCCGGGCGTCGGGCTCGTAGGCGGGGATGAGGACGATCACGCGGCGCTCGCCGGGATGTAGAGGATGTCGGAGGTGCCCCGCTCGCTCGTCGTGCCGAGCGGCCGGTTCACGAGCTCGCCGTCGTGGACCATCGTCGAGGACCCGCCGCCGTCGATGTTGTACGCGGTCTCGCAGCCGAGGTCGAGCATGATCGCGGCCAGTCCGGGCAGGGTGACGCCGGCGCTGTAGCCGGTGCTGCGTCCGTCCACGACGACCATGGCGAGGTGGTTCGCGTCGATGACGCCGACGCACGTGCGGGGCTGGCGGCCCTGGATGGAGTGGTTGCCGAAGTTCGTGTCGACCTCGACCTGGTCGATGCCCGGGACCTCGGCGCCGTCGCGGACGACGGCGGGTCCGAACGAGAGGGTGTTCCAGACGCCCGCGGCGACGAGCGCATCCGCGCTGGTGGCGGTCTCGTCGTACACCTCCGCGTGGCCGTCTCGGTAGAAGGCCAGCCCCTCGCGGGCGCCGACGTCGCGGAAGGCGACGCCGTCGCGGATGACGATGCCGGTGTCGCGGAAGCCGTAGTAGTCGCCGTTGATCGCGAACGCCGCGTCGTTCTGGGCGGCGATGCTCGAGGTCGTGTCGATGACGTTCTGCCCGAAGGCGTCGTCCGCGAACGCGGACCGGAGCGCGGTCGCGTCCGTGAGGAGGAGGTCGGCGACGTAGTAGGTGACGAGCTCGTCGCCGGATCCCTGCGTGCGGGCATCGACGGTGACGGCCGCTGATCCGGTGCTGGTCGAGGTGGCGTCGGTGGAGGCGTTGGCGGCCTCGAAGGCGTCGACGTCGTCGATCTCGACGTGCTCGACGACGAAGCGGTCGAGGGTCCAGCCGGCGCCGGCCGTGGCGAGGCCCAGGGCTGCGGCGCCGCCGAGGAGGAAGGTGCGGCGGGAGGGGCGTCGGGTCGGTTCGTGGCTCATGGGATGAGGGTGTCGAGCCGTTCGATGACGTCCCGATGAGTCGTCGATGTCGCGCCCATGAGTGCGGATTTCCGTCGCGGAGCTCGGTGCGGGCGGGAGGGACGACGAAGGGGAGGCCCGGCGACTCGCCGGACCTCCCCTCACCTGCTGCCCGCGCGACCGCGGGCACTCCCGGTGCTAGCGGCCGCCCATCCCGCCGGTCGCGGCCTCGCCCGCGGTGACCGTGACGGAGGCGGCCGCTCCCGTGGCGTCACCGGACGCCGCGAGGCCCCCCGTGCTCGCACCGGAGGCGGTGCCGCCGATCGCGACCGAGTAGCTCTCGCCCGTCGTGATCGCGTCGGAGGAGTAGACGATGCTGCCGAACGACTTGCTCGCCGTGAAGGACGCGACGACGGCGCCTTCCGCATCGAGGACCTGCACGACCGTGCCGGCGTCGTAGGCGCCGTCGAGGGTCGCGGAGATCCAGCCCTGGGCGCTCGTGGTGGCCGGCGAGACGACCATGCCGCTGCTGCCGGCCGCGAGGAGCGTGCCCCCGGAGACGTCGAGGGTGCCGTTCACGTCGAGCGCGCCGTTGCCGCTGCCCTCCGGCCCGTTCACGACGACGGTCCCGCCGGAGATGGTGGCGGAGCCGTTGGAGTCGAGTCCGTCGCCGTCCGCGTCGATGACGAGCGTGCCGCCGGTGATGGTCACCGTGGACCCGTCGTCGCCGCCCATCGCGCCGCCGCCGCCCGTGCCGCCGCCCATGCCCGCGGCGCCCGGACGCGTCCCCCCGGCGGGGCGCTCGCCGGTCGGGGCGGTGCCGTCGGGCGGAGAGGCGCCCTCGGCCGGGGCGGCACCCGCATCGGGAGCCGCGGCGTCGGCGGCGGCGGGCTCCGAGGCCCCGGTCGTCGTCTCCGTCGCGGTGGAGCCCACGGTCGCGTTCACGCCGTCGTCCTGGGTCACCAGCGACGTCTCCCCGCCGTTCACGGTGATGGCGGCGCTCTCGAGGCCCTCGACGGCGGTCGTGACGTCGAGGGTGCCGCCGTCGATCACGAGCGCGGTGTCGGCGTGCACGCCGTCGTCTCCAGCCGCCGCGTCCACACTGCCGGAGACGAGGTGGAATCCGCCCGCGGCGTTGATCGCATCGTGCTGCGCGTCGATGGTGGTCGTCCCGCCCTCGACGACCGCGATGACGCCGGCGGTGATGCCCTGCGCGGTGGAGTCCGTCGCGGCCGCGGCGGCGTTCGCGGCCCCGCCGCCCGCGGTGACGTCGAGCGTGCCGCCGGTGACGACGACGTCGGTCGTGGCCGCGAGGCCGTCGTCTCCGGCGGTGACGGTCACGTCGCCGTCCGCGATCGAGATGTAGCCGCGCGTCGGGTCGTCGTCGTCGTCGGACTTGAGGCCGTCCCCGCCCGCGGTGACGCTGACGGTGCCGCCCTGGACGACGAGCGCGTCCTTCCCGCGGATGCCGTCGTCTGCGGCTGCGACCGTGATGTCCCCGGAAGCGATCACCAGGCCGTCCTGCGAGGCGATGCCGTCGTTGCCGTTGCCGGTCACCTCGAGCGAGCCGGTACCGGTGATCGTCAGGTCCGTGGCGCTGTAGAGGGCCGCGTTCGCGCCGGCGGAGTCGTCGTAGGAGGAGGCGTCGCTCAGCGCGTTCTCGGTGCCGGCAGCGAGCGAGACGACGGCGGAGTCCGCCTGGCGGATGTCGATCGCGGCCGTCGTGGTGGAGGAGATGCTGGCCCCGTCCAGGATCAGGGCCACGGTCCCGGTGTCCGCCGTGTCGACGACCACCTGGCCGTCGTCGAGCGTGCCGCTGATGCGGTAGGTGCCGGCCGCGGTGATGGTGACGGTGCTGCCGTCGACGGTCACGCCGTCGCCGGAGGCCGTGGCCGTGTCGCCGTCGAGGGCGATGTCGACGGCTTCCGCGTCGTCGACGTGGTCGCTGGAGTCCACGACGGCGTCGTTCGCCGCCAGGACTCGTGCGGCGCTCTGGGTGGCATCCACCTCGACCGCGGCTGCCGCGGCCGTGGTGGTGTCGGTGTCGGTGCCGGTGGCGGTCGTGGCGATGCCGCAGCCGGCCAGGAGACCGACGCTGAGCAGGAGGGAGACGGCGAGGGCCGTGGGGTTGCGGATGGAGCGCTTCGGGTTCATGGGGTGTCCTTCGGTGGGCGCAGGTCAGCGCGGGGTGTCCGGGATGCCGCGCTCAGGCGGCGGAGGAGGAGGCGGAGGAGGTCGAGGTCGTGCAGCCGTCGGCGAAGTGACGACGGAGGACCCGGCCCCACCTGTTCGACGGCAGGTCGTCGCGGAGGGCCGCGAGGCCCGTGCCGTACTTCGAGATGGTCGACGGTCGGTGCCCGTGGCTCCAGAGGAGGCGATCGACGGCGGAGGGCCGGGAGCCGGACTTGGTCTCCACGATCGCCACCCGCGGCAGCTCGAGTCGGCGGTCGTCGAGGATCCACGCGAGCGAGGTGTCGACGGTCGCGCGGCTCTCGTCGCTCGGGACGAACAGGGTCGTGCGGTCGTACTCGGTCACGAGCGTGGGCCGCAGCCGCTGGGGGGCGATGCCCCGGATGCCGGCGTCCCGCAGCGTCGCGTCGACGTGGGCGAGGCACGCGGCGGAGAGCGTGCGCTCGTCGCCGGCCACATGCGCGACCCGGTCCTTCACCGTGCTGCTGCGGCCGCCGCGGGTCTTGACCTCGAGGTTGCACCCGCCGGAGTCGACGTAGCTCCGGGTCCGGACCTTGAAGCGGCGGCGCCGTCCGTGCGCGGCCAGGTGGAAGCTGGCGAGCTCGGGGGTGTCGAAGTACACGCTGCGGTACGCGGATGCCCGTCGCCCCTCGATCTCGAGGGCTCGCGTCCCCGGCTCCAGGCCCGCGAGGGCCGCGTCGAGCGCGTGCATCGGCACCACGTACTTGCGGTCCACCCGGGTGAGCAGGGCGGCGCGGGCCACGAGCTCGTCCAGGCCGATGGGCTCGAGCAGGCCGACGGCGGTCAGTCCGCGGACGCGGCTCACGCGGTCACCTTGCCCTGCGGCATCGCCTCGCGCAGGCGGGCGGGGCTGCCGCTGGGGCGGACCCGGTAGCGGACGTCCACGACGGTGGTGTCGTTCACGAGGTCGAGGTGCTTGACCTGCGCGCCGCGGATCTCGGCCCCGAGCACGAGCCCCAGGTGCTCCAGGAGCGCGTCGTGGTCGGCGATGGCCGTGTCGATGGTCATCGTCTGCTGGCGGTACCGGCCGAACAGGCGCGGGTGGTCGCCCACGACGAGCACGAGCAGGATCAGCGCCATCAGCGACACGTGCAGCGGGTTCATCGAACCTGAGAGACCGGTGATGAGGCCGAGCGCGAGGGCGGAGAAGTAGTAGGCGACCTCGTGCTGGGCGATCTCGTCCGACCGCAGCCGGATGATCGACAGCACGCCGAACAGGCCGAGCCCGAGGCCCGCCCCGATGGTGCTGGACCCCAGCACGAGCGACACGGCGAGGACGCCCACGTTCACGCCCAGGAACGCGACGACGAGGTCCCGGCGGTGGTGCCGGGGGAAGTAGATGGCGAAGGTCAGGATTCCGACGGCGACGAGGTCGACGGCGATGGGGAGGATGTAGTCCACGGTGGTGCTCCACTGTTCTGTCGGGGTGGAGCACCAGTACGCCGTGCCGGCCTATGACGAGCCCATGGACGGCCGATGGGCCGCATATGGGTGCCGGGCGCGACGGGGAAGCGCAGGTGCGGGACGCGCTCCACCCCGGCGGCCACCCGGCCGGGCACCGGGGTCCCGCCGCCCCGACGCCCCGACGCCCGACAGGCGGCTCGGTATGCTCGCCGACATGCTCCCCCGGACCCGTGACCGCCGTCGTCCGCGGGTCCTGGTGGCGCCCGACAAGTACAAGGGCAGCCTCACGGCCGCCGAGGTGGCGCACTGGATCAGCGCGGGCCTCGCCGAGGGCGCGGGCCCGGACGGCGTCGATTGCGACCTCCTCCCCCTGGCGGACGGCGGGGACGGCAGCGTCGCCGCGGCGCTCGCCGCGGGCTACGAGCCCGTCGTCCTCGAGGCGACCGGGCCGACCGGCCTGCCGGTGCGCACGAGCGCGGCCCGGCGCGGGGACACGGCCGTGGTCGAGGTCGCCGGCACGAGCGGCCTGGCGGTGCTGCCGGACGGTCGGCGCGACGCCCTCGGCTCCTCCAGCCACGGGGTGGGCGAGGCGATCCGGCACGTGCGCGGGCTCGGCGCGCACCGCATCGTCGTCGCCCTCGGCGGCAGCGCCACCACGGACGGCGGCGCCGGCCTCCTGCACGCCCTCGGCGTGCGCTTCCTCGCCGTGGACGGCACCGAGGTCCGGCCGAGCGGCGGCACGCTGGGGTCGGTGGACCGCCTCGACCTCACGGGTCTGCTCCCCCTCGACGGCGTCGAGCTGCTCGGCGCGAGCGACGTGACCAACCCCCTCACCGGTCCCCTGGGCGCCGCCCGCGTCTTCGGCCCCCAGAAGGGCGCGGGCCCCGCGGAGGTCGACCTCCTCGACGACGCCCTCGCGCACCTCGTCGACCTCGCCGAGCGCGCCGGCGTCCCCGGAGCGCGCGCCGCGGCCGCGTCGCCCGGCGCCGGCAGCGCGGGCGGGATCGGATACGCGCTCCTCCTCCTCGGCGGTCGGCTCGTCTCGGGGGCGGGCTTCTTCCTCGACCTGCTCGGCTTCGACGCCCGGGCGCGGGCGGCGGACCTCGTGATCACGGGCGAGGGGTCGATGGACGAGCAGACGCGCGACGGCAAGCTCATCTCCGTCGTCGTCCAGCGGAGCGGCGGCCGTCCCGTCGCCGCGGTCGTGGGCCGCGACGCGCTCTCCGCCGAGGGGGTCCGCGAGCTCGGGCTCCACGCGGTGCACGCCCTCGCGGACCGCACGGACGAGGACAGCTCGCGAGACCCGGCCCTGTCCGCGCGCCTGCTGCAGCGGATCGGGCGCGACATCGCGGCGACCCTGCTCGCGACCCCGACCCCGACCCCGGCCCGCACCCCGCCTTCGGCCCCGGCGACGGATGCCGGGCGCGCGCCCGACCGCCCCGCATGACCGCCGGCCCCGCGGACCGCGGCGGCCGCACCCACCCCTCGACACGACGAGAGCAGGACGACATGACACGACGCGTGTGCTTCACGATGCAGCTCAAGCGGGACCGCATCGCGGACTACCTGGCGGCGCACGAGACCGTCTGGCCCGCGATGCGGGAGGCGCTGTCGGAGACGGGCTGGTCGGACTACTCGCTCTTCGTCCGCGAGTCCGACGGCCTGGTCGTCGGCTACCTGGTCACGGACGACTTCGACCGGGCCCGCGCCCGCATGGCGGAGCAGGAGGTCAACGCGCGCTGGCAGGCCACCATGGCGCCGTACTTCGAGTCGTCGGAGGATCCCGACCGGTCGATGGTGCGCCTGGAGGAGTACTTCCACCTCGCCTGACGACCTGCGCCGGCGCCGTAGTGGAGGGCAAGCGTTTTCCCGGCTAGGGTGCTGAGGAGCGCGGCGCCGCTGCCCGCACCATCGCCCCGACCCGCGAGGACGCCCATGGACGCCGACACCCCTCCGCCCTCCGCCCCGCTCCGGGTGGGGATCATCGGCACCGGCGGGGTCGCCCACCTGCACGCGGCGGCGCTCCGCGAGCGCGACGACGCGCTCCTCGTGGCGGCGGTCGACCGCGACCCGGACCGCGCCCGGGACTTCGCCGACCGCTACGGGATCCCGACGTGGGGCGCCTCCTTCGACGACCTCCCCGAGGTCGACGTGCTGCACCTCTGCACGCCCCCGGGCGTCCACGCCGAGCAGGCCGAGGCGGCGTTCGCACTCGGGGCGCACGTCGTCGTCGAGAAGCCGCCGGCGCTCTCGCTGGCGGAGGTCGACCGGATGACGACGGCCGCGGACCGCGCCGGCCGGCGCCTCGCCGTCGTGTTCCAGCAGCGCACGGGATCCGCCGCCGCGCACGTCCGCGGCCTCCTGCGGTCGGGGGCCCTCGGGCGTCCGCTCGTGGCGCGCTGCGACACGCTCTGGTACCGCGACGCCGACTACTTCGACGTGCCGTGGCGCGGACGCTGGGAGACCGAGGGCGGCGGCACCACCACCGGGCACGGGATCCACCAGCTCGACCTGCTCGCGCACCTGCTGGGCGAGGTGGACGAGGTCACCGGGCAGGCATGGCGCGTCGACCGGGAGGTGGAGACCGAGGACGTCTCGACGGCCGTGCTCCGCTTCGCGTCGGGCGTCGTCGCCGTCGCGCTGACGAGCGCGGTCTCCCCGCGGCAGGCGAGCGCGATCCGCATCGACGCCGAGCGCGCCACCGTCGAGCTCGAGCACCTCTACGGGCACGGCCACGCCCACTGGCGGCTGACGCCCGCGCCGCACGTCCCGGAGGAGGAGGCCGCGTCGTGGGCGTTCCCCGACGCGGAGACGCCGAGCGGCCACGCCGCCTACCTCGACGCCGTGTACCCGGCGCTCGCGTCCGGCGCTCCCCTGCCCGAGGTCTGCGCGGCGCCCGCCCGCTCCCTCGAGATCGTCGCCGCGATCTACCACTCGTCGCGGCGGGGCGCCCCGGTCGCGATCCGCGAGCTGCGGGACGACCCGGCGATGCGCGCGGCCGTCCGCGCGGACGTGGTCGACGTCCGGCCGGGGCGCCGCCCGTGATCCCGGACGACGCCGTGGAGGTCGGCGACGGCATCGCCCGGCTCGTCCTCGACGATCCCGCGACGCCGCCCCGCGACTCGCCCCGCCCGTACCTGCACCCGCTCCGGACGCCCGGCGGCCAGGTCGTCTCGGACCTCCGGCCCGCGGACCACGACTGGCACCTGGGTCTCTCGCTGGCCGTCGCCAACGTGGGGGTGCCCGGCGAGGCGGACGACGTGAACCTGTGGGGCGGCGTGACGTGGGTCACGGGCGCGGGCTACCGCCAGCTCGCCAACAACGGCGCGCAGCGCGTCGTCGACCGGGACGGGTCGACTCTGTCGCTCGCGTGGACGGACGCCGCGGGCCGGGTGCTCCTCACCGAGCGCCGCACCCACGCGGTCGCCCGGCCCGCCGCCGATCGCGCGGTGCTGACCGTCGAGAGCACGTGGACCCCCGTCGTGCCGGGCCTCGCCTTCGGGTCGCCGACGACGGCGGGACGGCCGGACGCGGGCTACGGCGGGCTCGTGCTGCGGCTCGCCGCGGACTTCGGCGCCGCCCGCGTGCTGTCGCCCGCGGGTCCGACCACCGCGGACGCGGCCCGGGGCGCGTCCCTGCCGTGGCTGGCGCTCGCGACGGAGGAGGCCACCGTGGCGATGGCCGCCCTGGCCGGCGACCCCGTGCATCCGTCGCCCTGGTTCGTCCGCACGGGCGCGACCCCGATCCTCTGCGCGGCGCCGTTCGCCCACCGGGTCTGGACGATGCCGGCGACGCCCGTGACGTGGCGCTGGCGCCTGCTCGTCGCCGATGGCGCCCTCGATCCCGACGCTATCGCGGCGGCGCTGGCCTGAGGTCCCCGCCCGTGCGCGCTCCCGTGCGAGGGCGGCGCGGCGGGCGCCGGCGAGCGGGTCCGACGACGGCGCTTGACGCGTCGATCCGCGGGACGTACTTTGGGGCAAACGCTTTCCCGAAACGTTTCATCCACGTGCCGGGCATTCGAAACGATGATGTTCTCGAAAGGACGACGATGTTCCGCTCACACAGCACCCGCGTCGCGGCGGCCGCCGCCGTGGCCGTGGTCGCGCTCGGTCTGACCGCCTGCTCCGGCGGCGGCTCCGGCCCCTCCGCCACCCTCGACCCGGACGAGGAGATCACGCTCGACTACACGTTCTGGGGCAACGACGACCGCGCCGCCCGCTACGACCAGGCCATCGCGCTCTTCGAGGAGGAGCACCCGAACATCACCATCAACTCGACCTTCACCGACTACCCGGGCTACTGGGAGAAGCGGCAGACCGAGGCGGCGGGCGGCGGACTGCCGGACGTGATGCAGTTCGACTACACGTACCTCCGCCAGTACGGCGAGAACGGCCTGCTCGGCGACCTGTCCGAGTACTTCGGCGGCGTCATCGACGAGACCACCGTCGCCGATGACCTCCTCGCCACCGGCGAGCTCGACGGCGCGACCTACGCGATCCCCACCGGCTACAGCGCGTGGGCCGTGTTCCAGAACAAGGACCTGCTGGACGCCAACGGGCTCGAGCCCTACGCGGGCGGCGGGAGCTGGGAGGACTACGCGGCGTACGTCGCCGACGTCACGGAGAGGACGGGCGGCGCCGTCTACGGCGGCACCGACTACACCGGCCGCATCCAGAACCTCGAGCTGCAGCTGCGCGCCGAGGGCAAGGAGCTCTTCACCGAGGACGGCGAGCTCGGCTTCACGAAGGCCGACCTGACGTCGTTCTGGGAGCAGGGCGACGAGATGCGCACGACGACCGGCGTGCCGGCCGCGCGCCTGCAGGAGCTGCTGCCCAAGTCCGGCTTCGGCGCCGCGCTCGCCACCAGCGAGATGAGCTGGAGCAACTTCCTCGGCGGCTACGTCGGCGACAGCGGCGCGTCGGAGATCGTCATGAGCGCTCCCCCCACCTCCGACGAGGGGACGAAGGACCTGTACCAGAAGGTCGGCCTGATGCAGGCGATCTCCTCGTCCACCGACCAGCCCGAGGCGGCGGCGACGTTCCTCGACTTCCTCATCAACAGCCCCGAGGTGGGCGCGATCTTCGGCGCGACGCTCGGCATCCCCGCCTCCTCCGAGCAGCTCGCGGGCGCCGACCTCGAGGGGCCGGACAAGCAGGTCGCCGACTACCTCGACTCGGTCGAGGACCGCATCGGCGAGGCCCCGGCCGCGCCGGTGGCCGGCTACGGCGCCATCGAGGCCGACTTCCTCGACATCGGCACGAGCCTCGGCCTCGGCGCCCTCAGCGTCGACGACGCGGTGACGCAGTTCTTCGACGAGACCGCCGTCACGCTCGGGAACTGATCGACGACGGGCCAGGAAGGCACCCCATGACGACGACGACGTCGACCCGGAGCGGCACCCCCGCCTCCGATCGCGTCGCACCCGCGGCCGGCCGGATGAGCACCCCTCGTCCGGTCGGCCGCCCGGTGCGGCGGCGCCCCCGCAGGGACACCCTGGCCGGGTACGCGTTCCTCTCCCCCTGGCTCATCGGCTTCGTCGGGCTCACGCTCGGCCCGATGCTGATGTCCCTGTACTTCTCCTTCACCGACTACAACCTCTTCCGCGCACCCGAGTGGATCGGGCTCGGCAACTTCGAGCGCCTCCTCGGCGACCCGAAGTTCCTGCAGTCGGTGCAGCTGACGCTCGCCTACGTGTTCGTCGGGACGCCGGTGAAGCTCGCCGCCGCCCTCCTCGTCGCGATGCTGCTCAACTACAGCGCACGCGGCACGGGCTTCTTCCGCTCCGCGTTCTACGCGCCGTCGCTCATCGGCGCGAGCGTGAGCATCGCCATCGTCTGGCGCGCGATGTTCTCCACCGACGGGCCCGTGGACTCGGGGCTGCAGGTGCTGGGTCTCGACGTCGGCGGATGGGTGGGCGTGCCCGCCCTGATCCTGCCGATGATGATCATCCTGGCGGTCTGGCAGTTCGGCGCCCCGATGGTGATCTTCCTCGCGGGCCTCAAGCAGGTGCCGGCCGAGCTCTACGAGGCCGCGATGGTCGACGGGGCGGGGCCCTGGCGGAAGTTCCGGAGCGTCACGCTGCCGATGCTCTCCCCGGTGATCTTCTTCAACCTGCTGCTCGAGATGATCAACGCGTTCCAGGTGTTCGCGTCGGCGTACATCATCGGAAACGGCACCGGAGGGCCGGCGGGGGCCACCAACTTCTACACGGTGTACCTCTACACGCGCGCCTTCACCAACAACCAGATGGGCTACGCCTCGGCGATGGCCTGGGTCCTGCTGCTGTTCGTCGGCGTCCTCGCCTTCGTGCTCTTCAAGACCCAGAAGAGCTGGGTGCACTACTCGGGAGACGCACGATGACGACCTTCGACACGACCCTCCCCTCGGCCGACACCCAGGTGGTCACCGAGCCGGCCCCGCGCCCGGCCCCGCGGGCCCGGCGACGACGGCCGAGGACCGCGACGCTCGTCTGGATCGCGGTGATGATCGTGCTCACCGCGGTGGTGCTGTACCCGCTCGTCTGGATGGGGGCGGCGGCCTTCAAGCCCAACACGGAGTTCGGCGGGCGGACCTCGCTCCTTCCCCAGGACCCCACGATCGACAACTTCGTGAAGGTGTTCGCGGGCGTGGGCGGCGTTCCGCTCTGGCGGTTCTTCCTCAACTCCACGATCCTCGCCGTCGGCTCGGTGATCGGGGTGGTGCTGTCGTCCTCGATGGCGGCGTACGCCTTCGCGCGGCTCGACTTCCGGGGGCGGCCGCTCTACTTCGCGCTCATGATCGGCACGCTGCTCCTGCCGATGCACGTCCTGCTCATCCCGCAGTACACGATCTTCCGCACGCTCGGGATGATGGACACGTACTGGCCGCTGCTCATCGGCAAGTTCCTCGCGACGGAGGCCTTCTTCGTATTCCTCATGGTGCAGTTCATCCGCAACCTGCCGCGGGAGCTCGACGAGGCGGCGCGGATCGACGGCGCCGGCCACCTGCGCATCTTCCGCTCCATCACCATCCCGCTGATCCGCCCGGCGCTCATCACGTCGTCGATCTTCGCGTTCATCTGGAGCTGGAACGACTTCCTCGGGCCGCTGCTGTACCTCAACACGCCGGACCTCCAGCCGCTGCCGCTCGCCCTCCGCGTCTACAACGACCAGACGTCCGCGTCCGACTACGGGGCGACCATCGCCGTCTCGGTGCTCGCGCTCCTCCCGGTGCTCATCTTCTTCATGGTCTTCCAGCGGTTCCTGGTCGACGGCGTCGCGACGCAGGGGCTCAAGGGATGAGCCGCGGGGACGCGCGGCGGCGGGCGCGCCAGGCCCGCGCCGCGGGAGCCGACGGCACCGCCCTGCGGTGGCCGGGGGCGGCGGACCGATTCGCCCTCTTCGCGGAGGTGCTGTGGACCGGTCTGCTCGTCACGCTGCTCGCGCTCCCGCTCGTCACCCTCCCGCTCGCCCTCGCGGTCGGCGCCCGGCACCTCCGGCGGTTCATCCTCGACGAGCCCGCCCCGCTCCGGACCGCCCTCGCCGAGGGGCGGACGGGACTCGTGCGCGCGCTGCCCGTCGGGCTCGCGGCGGTCGGGGCGGGCGGCGTGCTCGCGCTCGACCTCGCCCTCGTCGCCGGGGGC
>NZ_JAVCVL010000250.1:0-3636 GCF_032917815.1 Clavibacter sp. MX14-G9D
ACCGCGACGGCGCGACCGCCGAGCAGGGCGTGCAGGGCGTCCGCCACGGGACCGTCCCCGTGGACCGCGACGGGTGCCGTGCCGGGCAGGGGTCGCGCCGCCTCGACCACGGCGGGGACGACCGCCCCCCGCTCCCGCAGCAGGCGCACGAGCGGCTCGGCGGGGTCCGGGGCGGAGCGCGGATCGGCGGTGTCGGTGACCCCATCCCCGTCGAGACGGGCGACGACCGCCGCGATGAGGTCGTCGGGTCCGCTCACGCGGTGGAACTCGCGGTCGGGGGTGACGTGCCGCCAGTCGTCGGCGGCGACGCGGTACAGCAGGTGGTGCGGGGCGAGGCGGAGCATCGGGTCTCACGTTCGGGTGGGCGGCCGTCGGGCCGGGCGGCGGATGCGGGAGGTCGTCCCGGCCGGCGCGCGATGCGCGCCGGCCGGCTTCCCTCTCCTAGTGCTGGAGAGCGAAGGGGTTGTGGACGAGGGCGTTCGTGCCCGGTCCCTGCGGCGCGCTCAGCACGTCGTCGCCGGCGATCCTGGTGATGGAGACGTCGATCATGTCGGCATCCTTCCTCTCATTGTCGAGAACGGTTCTCAACACGGGGGACTCTAGGCGGCGAGCAGCGGGGACGGATCGCCTGTCCACAGGTACCGTCGGCGCATGGGGATGTTCGAGGTCGTGCAGGCGCGGCCCCACGACGTGGACCGGCTGTGGGCGCTGCTCGACGAGGACCACCGCGAGCGCGCCTCGACGCCCCGGCCGCCCGCCGCGTCGCGCCCTGGGCCCGGCCGCGCGACGGATCCCGATCCCGTCGACGCCGTCGTCGCCGGACCGCCGCCCGGCCTTCCCTCGCCCGGCGACGCCCTGCCGCTGCTCGAGGCCCGGCGCGACCGCATCGTGGCGCTGGTGACCGACCCCGGGCGGCCCGTGCTGCTCGCCTACTCCGGGATCCGCGCGGTCGGCTTCGCGCTCATGGACCGCAACGGCGTCCGCGGTCGCGTGTTCACCGCGGCGGGCTGGCGCGGGCTGGGAGTCGAGGAGGAGATCCGGGAGGCCGCGGCGATGCTGCTGCGGTGAGCCGCTGCCCCGTCGCCTGGCCAGCCGGTCGCCGCGCTGAGCGCTGAGCGACGACCCCCCTATCCGCGACGTGGGACGCGGCGCCGTGCGGGGCCTAGGCGACCGGCAGCAGGTAGGTCGGGCTCGGCACGGCGATGACGTCCGGCGCTCCGGTCGGCATACCGGACGCGGGATCGAGCCGGAACGAGGCGACCGTGCCGGACCCCTGGTTCGCCACGTGCAGGCGGTCGTCGACGAGCACGTGGTGCCGGGGCACGGCGCCGCCGCAGTCGAAGTCGGCGAGGGGGGCCAGCGCACCGTCCGGCGAGATGGCGACCACGGCGATCCGCTCGGACCCGCGGAGGCCTACGTAGGCGCGGAGCCCGTCGGCGGACACCTGCACCTCGGCCGCGGAGTCGCGCGCGTCCGGCACCGCGGCGCACGGGGTGGAGGCGGCGATGCGCCAGCTGCGGCCCGCGCCCTCCAGCGCGTGCAGCGTGCCGTCGAGCTCGCCCACGACGAGCACGCGGCCGGAGGCGAGCAGCGCCAGGTGGCGCGGGCCCGTGCCGGGCGGCATGACGACGGCGGCGACCCGGTCGAGGCGGCCGTCGCGCAGGGCGTGCACGTGCACGGTGTCGGTGCCGAGGTCGGCGCTGAGGACGGTGCCGTCGCCCACGTGGAGGGTGCTGTGGGCATGCGCGCCGTCCTGCTGCGGACGGGGCCCCGACCCCTCCGCGGTGAGGAGCTGGACCGCGTCGCCGATGGCGCCGTCCGGCTGGATCGGGTGGACGGCGACCGTGCCGTCGCCGTAGTGCGAGGTCAGGAGCAGGCCGTCGACGAGGTGGAGGTGGCAGGGCCCCGAGCCGCCGCTCGGCTGCCCGCCCGCCCACTGCAGCGAACCGCCGGGCGCGCGCCGGAAGGCCTCCACGCGGCCCGCGGCCTCGCCCACCGCGTAGACCATGTCGCCGTGCGCGAGGAGGAAGGAGGGCGACGGCGTCTCGACCGCGGTGCCCACGACCGCGAGCGCTCCGGTGATGGCGTCGAGCGCGAGGCCGGTGATGCCGATGCCCGATCCCCCGCTGTCGGCGGTGTAGCCGCCCGCCCAGATCGAGACCTCGGGTACGGCGGCTTCCTCGGGCGTCATCACGTCGCTCACCCTACGGGGCGCGTGCGACATGCCGGGCGGCGGCGGGCGCGGGTCAGTACCCCGAGGACGGCTCCACGATGCCGACGAAGTCGCCGGTGCGCACGAACGCCTCCGTGTTGAGGCGGATCCGCTCGGCCAGCAGCGGACGCACCATGTCGGGGGTGTCCGCGGTGTGCGGCGTCACGATGCACCGCGGCTCGGAGAACAGCGGGTGGCCGTCGGGGAGCGGCTCGGGCGAGGTGACGTCGAGGCCGGCGCCGTGGATGCCGCCCGTCCGGAGCGCCTCCAGCAGCGCGTCGGAGTCGACGAGCGCTCCGCGGGCGATGTTCACGAGCACGGCCGTGTCCTTCATCCGCTCCAGCTGGGCGGCGCCGATGAGGCGCGCGGTGTCGTCGGTGCTGGCCGCGGCGAGCATGACCACGTCGGCGTCCCCGAGCACCTCGTCGAGCCGGTCGGCGGTGACCGTGCGGTCGGCGCCCTCGACCGGGTCGCCGCTGCGCCGGACGACCGTCACCGTGCAGTCGAACGGCGCCAGCAGCCGGATGTACTCCAGCGCGATGCCGCCCGCCCCGACCACCACGACCTCGGAGCCGTACAGCGACAGGCCGCTCGAGGAGCCCCAGGAGGTGGCTCGGGCGCGCTCCGGGAGCTGCCGCAGGGTCGCGAGCGTCAGCGCGAGCGCGTGCTCGGCGACGGGCTCGGAGTACGCGCCCTTCGCGCTCGTCCACACGAGGTCGGGTCGGTCGCACTCGCGGAGCGTGTCCGCGAACGCGTCGACGCCGGCGAACGGCAGCTGCACCCACTGCACCTGCGGGTTCGCGGCGAGCGTGTCGGTGAGCTCGGCGGCGCGCCGGATGGAGAGCCAGACGATGCCGCGCGTGTCGGGCGAGAGCTCGGCCACCTCCCCGCCGCCCGCGCGCACGGCCTCGACGTACGCCTCCTCCGTGCGGGGCAGCATCGCCACGGGGCCGGGCGTCGGCCGCGCGTCGCCCTCCAAGCGGTGCGGGGTGGCGCCGTCGACCGCGCGGTGGACGCGGCGGGGGGCGGGAGCGGATGCGGCGGTGTCGGTCATGTGCGGGGCCTCCGGGGGTGCGGGATGCGGGCGGGCGGTTCGGGGAGCCGGACAGCGGGGACGCGCTCGGCCGTGGCGAGCACGGCGGCGCGGATCCACGCGGCGGCGGATGAGGTGGAGCCCGCTTCGTCGGCGTCGGCGTCGGCGCCGGCGTCGCGGGCGGGGTCGGACGTCGCGGTCGCCAGGGAGCCCGGCGCCACGCGCATGTGCGGCTGCGCTCCGGACCAGGGGCGGACGGTCCCGACGTCCATGCCCGCGGGCGGCGGCGGGATCACGGCCCCGGACGGGGCGAGGAGCAGCGCGCCGTCGAGCACCCGTACCACGACCCGGTCCCCGATCCGCACCGCCGGCACGCCGAGCAGGCTCTCGG
>NZ_JAVCVL010000251.1:0-3589 GCF_032917815.1 Clavibacter sp. MX14-G9D
GCGCGCCGTCGCGCTCCTCGGCGCGCGCATCCCCGCGGCGGCGCGGCTCCTCGCGGCGCAGGACCGCGTGCGCGCGACCCTGGAGAGCCTGCCGCCGACCCTCTGCCACCACGACGCGACGGGCGCGAACGTGTTCCGCGACGCGGACGGGATCGTGCTCATCGACTGGGAGTCCGTCGGCCCGGGGCCGGTGGGCGCGGACCTCGCGTCGCTGCTGTGCTCGTCGGTCCGGCGGGGCGACGCCACCGCGGCCGACGTGGCGACGGTGCTCGACGACGCCGTCGAGCGGCACGCCGCGGGGATCCGCTCGACCGGCCGGCTCGTGCCGACGGAGGTCGTGCGGCGCGGGCTCGACGCCGCCCTCGCCCTCCGCTGGAAGCTCGCGGCCGACCTCGTCGCGTCCCTCGACGCCGGATCCGCGCCGCGGCGCGGCAGCCTCCCGGACGAGCCGCCGGAGGACGCCGTCGCCGAGCTCGTCGCCCTGCTCGACCTGGTGCTCGACGCAGGCGGGCGCGTGCTCGGCTGACGCGACGGGTCGGGGTCCGCCGGGTCGGCGTCCCCGACGGCGGTCGACCCGCTCGACGGCGACGGAGCCCTCGACGGGCCGTGCGTCCCCGGCCCCTTCCCCGACCGCTCCGGGGTCCTCCACAGGACCGCCCGCGAGGATGGTTCTCATGTCGAACCTCAGCCGCCTGCTCGGCGCCGCCGCACGAGCGCTCCGCGACTCCTCCTCGTCCTCCTCCGGCCCGGACCGGAGCCAGGGATCCGGCTCCGGGAACGGGAACGGCTCCGGCACCGACTGGCGCAGCGTCGTCCGCTCGGCCGCCGGGAAGCTCACGGGCGACGAGCCGGACCGCCGCGACCCGGGCACCGGGACCGCGCACGGCCGGGGCCCGTCGTACGGCGCACGCCCGGCGTCGCAGCCCGGGGACGGCCGTATCGAGTACGGCCAGCCCGACTACGGGCAGTCCGACCACGGGCAGCCGCGTCAGGATCCGGCCGCCGCCGGCCGCCGCGGGCAGAACGCGGCGCAGCCCGCCTCCGAGGCCGACCGCGTCGCCCTCGGCAAGTACGACTACCTCCTGCGCACCGCCTCCCCGGAGCAGCTCGAGCAGGTGCATCGCGACGCCTTCGCGCGCCTCACGCCGGCGCAGCGCGAGCTCGTCCAGGCGCGCCTCACCGAGGAGCTGCCCGCGCACGAGCGCCCGCGCAGCGGCAGCGTCGACGACCTCGCCCTCGCGGCCACGCGCGGCCAGACCAGCCGCCCCGGCCTCATGCAGAAGGTGCTCGGCGGTCACGGATCGTCGGGTCGCGGCGGCCGGGCCAGCACGTTCGCGGCGGGGGCCGCCGCGGGTGCCGGCGTCGCCGCGCTCGGCGGCGTCGCGCTGGCCGTCGCCTCCGGTGCCGTGATCAGCTCCGTGGCCGGCCCGCTCCTGTCCGGCGCGATGGCCGACGGCGTCGACTTCGCGGGACTCACCGAGGGCTTCGGCCTCGAGGGCTTCGAGGGCCTCGGCGACCTCGGCGGGCTGACCGAGGGCGTCGACGGCATCGCGCAGAGCGGCGGCGACTACCTCACCGGCCTCGGCGACCAGGTGTCCGGCCTCGGCGAGGGCTTCCAGATCCCGGGCCTCAGCGACTTCTTCGAGCGCTGATCCCCGCTCGGCCCCAGCGCGACCGACGCAGGCCGACGATGCGGAGCAGCGAACCCACCCGCCGGTCCATCGCGAGCGGGTCCGCCGTCCGGTGCGGCTAGCGCGTCCGCGCCGCGCGGCCGCGCCACAGCAGCCACACGAAGTACGGGGTGCCGACCAGGGCGGTCACGAGGCCCGCGCCCAGCTGGCCGGGGGCGATGAGGGTGCGGCCGAGCATGTCGGCGAGCGTCACGAGGGCGGCACCCAGCAGGATCGCGACGGGCAGCACGCGCGCGTGCCGTGAGCCGACGAGCGCGCGGGCCGCATGCGGGGCCACCAGGCCGACGAAGCCGATCACGCCCACCGCCGCCACGGCCGTGGCCGTCAGCACGACCGCGACCGACAGCGCCAGGAGGCGCGAGCGGCCGAGCCCGACGCCGAGGAGGCGCGGGGTGTCGTCGTCGAGGGCCACCAGGTCGAGCATCCGGTGCCGCGGGGCCGCGACGAGCACGGCGAGCACGAGCGCGACGAGCACCGGCAGGGCGTCGTCGAGGCCGCGGCCGTAGGTGGACCCGGAGAGCCAGGTGAGCGCCTTCGCGCCGTTGAAGGGGTCGGTGAGCACGATGATCATGCTGATCGCCGCGGCCGTGCCCGCCGAGACGCCGACGCCGATGAGCACGAGGCGGTTCTGCGGGAACCCGCCGCGCGCCGCCAGCCCGAACACGACGACGGCCGCCGCGAGCGCCCCGAGACCCGCCGCGCCCGCGATGCCCCAGCCGGACGCGAGCGGCGCCGTCGTGACGAACAGCACCGCGCCGAGGCCCGCGCCGCCGGAGACGCCGAGGATCGCGGGATCCGCCAGCGGGTTCCGGGTCACGGCCTGCACGAGCACGCCGGCCAGGGCGAGCGCGGCACCCGCCAGCACGGCCGCGAGCACGCGCGGCACGCGGGTCTCGAGCACGTAGCCGACCACCGGACCGGCCGTGCCGCGGATCCCGTTCGCGAGGTCGCCGAGGAGGAGCTTCGCGTCGCCGAGGAGCACCGACGCGACCAGGAGGCCGACGAGCGCTACCGCGAGCGTGCCGACGACGAGGGCGGCGCGCCGGCGGGTGATCACGCCGTGGCGCTCCGTGGGCGCGGGCGTCGCGCTGTCGCGGGCGCGCACGGCGAGCACCACGAGCACGCCCGCGCCGAGGAGCGAGGTGACGAGTCCCGTCGGCACCGCGACGGACGCCTCGGCGCCGAGCACCGCGCGCACCAGCACGTCGGCGAGGAGCACGACGGCCGCGCCCATGAGTCCCGCGAGGGGCACGAACACCCACGCGCGACGGACCCCGGGCACGAGCCGGCGGAGCGGCCGCACGAACGCGGGCGCGCACAGGCCGACGAAGCCGATCGGGCCGGCGACCGTCACGGCCGCGGCGGCGAGGAGGACCGAGGCGAGCACGGCGAGCACGCGGGTGGTGCGCACGTCGACGCCGAGGCTGCGGGCGGCGTCGTCGCCGAGCCCGAGCGCGTCGAGGCGGCGGGTGAGGAGGAGCAGGACCCCGAGCGCGACGAGCACCACGGGCGCCATCTGCGCGACCGCGTCGAAGCCGTTCTGGCCGACGCCGCCCTGACCCCAGCGGTAGAGGCCGGAGGTGCGCTGCGGGAAGAGGAGGAGGAGCGCCGAGGTGACGGATCCGAGGCCCAGCGCGAGCGCGCTGCCCGCGAGGACGAGGCGCACGGTGCCGGATCCGAGGCCCGAGACGGCGAGCACGACCGCCGCCGCGAGGAGCCCGCCGACGAACGCGACGCCCGCGCCGGCGAGGACCGGGAGCGTCAGCCCGGTGACCGCCGCGACCGCGAGGGCCGCGTAGGCGCCCGCGTTGACGGCGAGGGTGTCGGGCGACGCGAGGACGTTGCGGCTCACCGTCTGGAGCGCGGCGCCGGCCGCGCCGAGGGCGAGGCCGACGAGG
>NZ_JAVCVL010000252.1:0-3529 GCF_032917815.1 Clavibacter sp. MX14-G9D
CGCGAGGCCGGGCGGAACGCGAAGTTCACGGTCGCCGTCTCGACGAAGCCGGATCCCCGGGCCTAGCCTCGGGATCGACCGCCGGCGACCCGCGCCCGGCGGCGGCGCATCGAGGAGCCGTCATGCCCACCTTCCGCACCCGCGTCCTGCAGGCCCGCGTCAACGCCACCGGGTTGCCCGTGCCCCCGGAGGCGCTGGAGGAGCTGGGCGCCGGGAAGCGCCCCGCCGTCGTGGTCACGGTCGCGGGGTACTCGTACCGCACGACCGTCGGCACGATGGGCGGCCAGCAGCTCCTGCCGCTCAGCGCCGCGCATCGCGCCGCCTCGGGGATCGCCGCCGACGACGAGGTCGAGGTCACCATGGAGCTCGACGCGGCGCCGCGCGAGGCCGTCGTCCCCGAGGAGGTGGCGGCCGCGATCGCCGCGGAGCCCGCTCTCGCGGAGGCCTTCGGCGCCCTCTCCTCCAGCCGTCAGCGGGCCCTCGTGGACCCGATCGGCGAGGCGAGGACGGATGAGACCCGCGCGCGCCGCGTCGAGAAGGCGCTCGCGGTGCTGCGGGGCTGATCCGCGGGTCAGCCCCGGCGCGGCGCAGATCAGGGGAGCGGCGGATCGAGCACCAGGAGGTCGCCGATCTCGCACTCGAGCGCGCGGCACACCGCGACGAGGGTCGAGTAGCGCACCGCCCGCGCGCGGTCGTTCTTGAGGACCGAGAGGTTCACCTGGCTGACGCCCACGATCGCGCTGAGCCGGGTCAGCGTCATGCCGCGGGCCGCCAGCAGCTCGTCGAGGCGGCAGTGGACGCCGGTGGGCCCGTCGTCGTCCGCGGCCATCAGACGAGGCCGCGGGTGTCGCGCTGCAGGCGCTCGCCGTGCTCGACGACGAGGCCGACGATCATCAGGGCGAACCCGAGCGCGATGGTCGACAGGTCGACCTCGGCGACCACGGGCCAGAAGCCCTCGAGCCCCGCGGCGGGGTCGTTCAGCTCGCCGCCGACCAGCCATGCCACGCCGGTGCGCATCCCGAGCGAGCACAGGGCGGCGATCATGACGGTGCCGCCCGCGAGCGTGACGACGAGGCTGAGGCGGCGCGCGAGCGGATCCGGCCGCAGCAGCCGACGGGCGAGGATCGCGACCGTGGCCGCCAGCGCGATGCCGACGGACGCGTCGAGGGCGATGCGCACCACGTGCATGACGACGATCCCGTCCGACAGGCCGCCGACGGCGACGTCGGCCGTCCGGTAGGCGCCCGAGCGGAGGTCCGCGGGGCCGGCGTCGGCCTCCGCCGGGAGCGACCCGCGCATCTCCAGCGACGTGTGCACGACGCCGGTCCGCACCGTCTGGACCGCGCTCGCGACGGCGGAGGCCGCCACGGCGAGGAGCACGAGGACGGCGATGACGAGGGCCGCCCGGAGGACGCCGCGCGTGGTGCGCACGGCGGCGCCCGTGCTGGTGGGGGAGGGGGTGCTCATGGTCGCGTCCCATCGATCATCGTTGCAACGAATGTCGATATGGTCGCACGCGCCCCGCCTGCGTGTCGAGGGCGGGCGGCTCCCGCGGGGCGGCTCACGCGGGGTGGGTGCGGAACCACTCCAGGAGCCAGCGGGCCCGGGACGGCGCGTCCGGACGGGCGGCGGCGGAGGCGGGGCGGTCGAGGAAGTCGTCGTACCCGTCCAGCTGGCGGACCGTCGAGTCGTCGACCGTGCGGAACCCCATGGACCAGGCGGGGAACCGCCGCGCCGGGATCCGCTCGTCGAGCAGCAGCCGCACGTCGGTGTGGCGCGGATCCGCGGCGATGGTCGCGAACACCGCGCCCACGGCGTCGTCCGGGCCCTCGAGCACCTGCATGAAGCGGCCGTCGCGGTGCAGCAGGAGGCCGGTGAGGCCCGCCGGCTCGTTGTTCCGCACGCACTGGCCGAGCAGCTCGGCGAGGTCGTCGTCGGACAGGTGCCGCGTGGCGGTGCTCGTGTAGACGGTCGTGCGCATGGATCCCCCTCGTGCCGTGGACCCATCCTCCCGCGTGGCGGGGGACGGCGGGGCACGGGCGGCGGCCCGGCGCGGCTCCTGTGCGGACAAGAGCCCGGCTCGCTCGCGGGTACGTGGCGTGCCGGGCTCCTGCTGCTCCCACGTCCGTTCGGGTCGGATCGCGGAGGGATCTGAGAGCGGCCCCGCGGTGCGGGGGATGCGGCGGGGCGCTGCTCGGGTATCCATTCGCGCGACGGCATCGGGGGGAACCCGTCGCGCTAGGAAGACTCTAGGGGCCCGGTCCTCCATATGGGGGACATCTCGTGCACGAAGCGCGGGTGATCCGGGGGTGAGGGGAGGGTGAGCGGCCCGCGCTGGTGCGGATCCCGGGTGCTTCGGGGGGTGGGAGCGCGCGGCGGCGCGTGGGGGACGGATGCCGTGCGGAGACGGTCAGCGGATAGTCGGAGGTGGAGGGAGGGCGCGGGCGGCGGCGGACGGTGCGCGCGCCGCGCCTCCTACGCTCGGGGGCATGCCCGACTCCCGCGCTCCCCGTCCGGACCGTGCTCCCCGTCCCGCGGGCGGCGCCGGCGTGCGCGGCGACGTGTGGCGCGTGCGGGAGGTCCGCCTGGAGCGCACGCACCGGGACGTCGCGGTGCGGATCGACGGCGGCGGCGTCGCGCTCGCCGACCCCGCGGATCCGGTGCGCGGGCGGCTGGACCTCAGCCTCTCCGACGGCGTCGTCGACCGGCACGTGCACCTGGGGCTCGTGCCGTACGCGGCGCTGGCCGGGTCGCCGGTGACGGCCGTGGTCGACCTCGGCGGGGATCCGGTCGAGACGGCGCGCATCGCCGCCCTGCCGCCGGACGGCGTGGACGTCCGCTACGCGGGTCCGTTCCACACCGCCTGGGGCGGTTACCCCTCCGACCGTGCGTGGGCGCCCGCCGGGAGCGTGCGGGAGGTGGCACGTGTCGGCGACGCGGCACCTGCGGTCGCGGAGGCGCGCGCGGGCGGCGCGGACGTGATCAAGGTCGTCCTGCACGACGGCGGTCCTCTCCTCGCCGACGACGTGCTCGCGGCCCTCGTGGACGCCGCGCACGCCGCCGGGCTGCCCGCGGCCGTGCACGCGGAGGGCGTGGGGCAGGCGGGCCGGGCGATCCGGGTGGGCGCCGACGCGCTCGTGCACGTGCCGTGGACCGAGCGGCTGGACGACGCGACCCTGGCGGAGTCCGTCGCGCGCGACGTGCTCTGGATCTCCACCCTCGCGATCCACGGGGGGCCGGACCTCGCGACGGCCCTCGACAACGCGCGCCGCTACGTGCGGGCCGGCGGGCGGGTCGCGTACGGCACCGACCTCGGCAACGGCGACCTGCCGGTGGGGCTCTCCGCGCGCGAGGTGACGCTGCTCGGCGAGATCGGGCTCCGCGGCGACGCCCTGCTCGACGCGGTGCTGGGGAGCGCGCCCGGCGGCATCCGCCACGCGCTGGCGAGCGCCGAGCCGCTGCCGTCCGGTGCGGAGGCCACCGCCGAGGAGCTGGTCGCCTGGCTCCGGGGCGCGCACCGGCTGGGGCC
>NZ_JAVCVL010000253.1:0-3492 GCF_032917815.1 Clavibacter sp. MX14-G9D
GACGAGCGCGCCCGCGGCCTCGAGCTCCTCGAGGCACGGCACGTCCGCCGCGGTGCGCGCCGACACGGCCGCGCGGACGAGGCCGGGGACGCCGAGGTGCCGGGCGTGGCGGATCATCGACACGAGCGGCACGGCGCCCGTGCCGCCGCCGAGGGCGACCGCGGGGGTCGCGCCGTCCCAGACGAGGAAGCCGCCGATGGGCAGGCGCATCTCGATCTCGTCGCCGACGCGCGCGACGTCGGCGAAGAAGCCGCTGACCTCGCCGTCCTCGTAGCGCTCCATCAGCAGTTCGACGCCCGGCTCGTGCGGCGCGGACAGGAGGGAGTACGAGCGCTGCGCGGTGTACCCGTCCTCGGCGCGCAGCCGGAGCACGCAGTGCTGGCCAGGGAGGTGCGGGATCCGGTCGGGCACGTCGAAGCGGAGGAGCACGGTCGCGGGGGTCGGGTGCTCGAGCGCCGTGATGGTCGCGGTGCGCCACTCGCCGCCCACCGAGGCGGGCACGGCGGGGGCGACGGCGCTCAGCGGTCCCCCTGGTACCGCTGCTCGCGCCACGGGTCGCCCCGGTCGTGGTAGCCGTTGCGCTCCCAGAAGCCCTGCTGGTCGCGGTCGAGGAGCGTGAGGCGGGCGATCCACTTGGCGCTCTTCCAGAAGTAGAGGTGCGGCACGAGGAGCCGCGCCGGCCCGCCGTGGTCGGCGGTGAGCGGCCGGCCGTCGGCCTCCCACGCGATCCACGCCCGGCCGCCGCGGACGTCCTCGAGCGGCAGGTTCGTCGTGTAGCCCGAGTGGGAGGTCGCGAGGACGAAGCGCGCCTCCGGGAGCGGGCCCGCCGCGTCGAGGAGCGTGTCGACGCTGACGCCCGCGAAGCGCGTGTCGAGGCGGCTCCACGTGGTCACGCAGTGGATGTCGCCCGCGTACTCGGACCGGGGCAGGGCGTGCGCCTCGTCCCAGTCCCACGCCGTCGGGCGCTCGACGAGGCCGTCGACGGCGATGGACCAGCGGGACTCCGGCAGGTTCGGCACCGCCTCGGCCGTGAGGACGGGCCAGCCGCCCTGGGTGTCGTACTGGCCGGGAGGGAGGCGGTCGGCCGGTCCCCTCCGCGGGCGGCCGACGAAGCCGCGGGTGATGCCGGTCATGGGCGCCTCCTCGAGGGGCGATGGGCGTACGGGTCGTGGACCATCATGGCGCGCGGATCGCGGGACGCGGGGCTGCGACGCCGGCGGATCCGCGGGGCCCGCCCGCGCGGCCGGCCGTCGGTAGCGTAGAGGGGTGACCACTTCGCTCGTGCTGATCAGCGACACCCACCTGCCGAAGCGCGCGAAGGACCTGCCGCAGGCGCTCTGGCGGGCGATCGACGCCGCCGACGTGGTCGTGCACGCGGGCGACTGGGTGGACGAGGCTGCGCTCGACGCGCTCGAGGCGCGGGCGGCGCGCCTGGTCGCCTGCTGGGGCAACAACGACCCCGCCGGGCTGCGGGCGCGGCTGCCGGAGACGGCCCGGGTGCGGATCGAGGGCGTCCGCATCGCGGTGACGCACGAGACGGGTGCGTCCTCGGGACGGGAGCGGCGCATGGACGCGGCGTTCCCCGACGCCGACGTGCTCGTCTTCGGCCACAGCCACATCCCGTGGGACACCGTGACGCCCGCGGGGCTCCGGCTGCTGAACCCCGGATCGCCCACCGACCGGCGCCGCCAGCCCGACTTCACCTGGATGACCGGGACGGCGGCGGACGGCCGGCTGGACGTCGAGCTGCACCGGTCCGCGACCCGCGACTGATCTCTAGTCGGCGGTATCCGCGCGCCCGGTCCCGGCCGCTCCGTCGCCGACGCTTCCGCAGAAGTCGAGGATCGCGCCCTCCAGCACGTCGGCGAGCCGCCGGACGGAGTCGACCTCGGCCCACTCCTCGTCCGCGTGCGCGCCGCCGCCCGTGACCCCGAGGAGGATGCACGGGATCCCCGCCTCCTGCACGAGCCCCGCGTCGGTCCAGAACGGCTCGCCGCGATGCGGCACCGGGGCGCCCGTGACGCGGGCGCCGCTGTCGAGCACCGCCTGGGCGAGGGGGCCGTCGACGTCCGCCTCGAAGGCCGCGCGCGCCACGAGCACGACGAGCTCCGCGGCGACCTCCGGCGTGCGGGCGACCACGGCGTCGAGCGCGGCGCGCAGCTCGGCCTCGACCTCGGCCGTCGACTGGCCCGGCAGGAACCGCCGCTCGACGGTGAGGACGCACGCGTCGGCGACCGTCGCCGCGTCGGAGCCGCCGTGGATCCGCGACACGCGCACCGCGCCCGTGCCGAGCAGCGGATGGCGGGGACCGGCGGCGAGGCGGTCGGCGAGCGCGTCGAGCTCCCGGAGGACGAGGCCGGCGTGCGCGATCGCGTCGACGCCCTGCTCGGGCATGGACCCGTGGGCGGCGCGCCCGCGCAGCCGGACCTCGTACCAGCCGAAGCCGCGGTGCGCGACGATCGCCTCCGACTGGCTGGGCTCGGAGATGACGGCGCCGTCGACGACCGTGCCGTCCGCGGCGAGCGCGCGGAGCGCCTCCTCCGTGCCGATGCTGGCGAACTCCTCGTCGGCGACGAGCGCGAGCACGACGTCGCCGCGCGTTCCGATCCGCCGGGCACGGTCGGCGGCGACCATCATCGCCGCGAGCCCCGCCTTCATGTCGAAGGCGCCGCGTCCGAGGAGCCGCCCGTCCTCGACCACGGGCGCGGTCCCGCCGCGGGCCGGGTCGCCGGGAGCGACGGTGTCGAGGTGCCCGTCGAGGAGGATGGTCCGGCCGCCGCCCGTGCCGCGCGCGGTCGCGAGGACGGTGGGCCGGCCCGGCGTGCCCTCGAGCACGCGCACCCGGAAGCCGCGGGCGCGCAGCCACGCGGCGGCGTGCGCAGCCACCGCGGACTCGCCCGCGGCACCCGCCACCAGGTCGGGGTTGGTCGAGTCGATGCGGATGAGCTCGGCAGCGAGGTCGACGGGGTCGACCTCCCCGGGGAGCGCGAGGGCGTCCCGCCCGTCGGGCCGGGGTGCCTCCGCCGCCTGGCTCACGACCGAGGAGGGAGGTCGTCCGCGGGACGCGCGGGAGCGCCGGCGCCCGCGTCGTCCGTGTCGTCCATGTCGTCCAGGAGGCGCAGGGCGCTCTGCGGGACGACCACCCGGCGTGCCGGGGCGTCGCCGTCCGCGTCCTCCGCGCCGAGCTCCACGATCCACGACCGGCCCCGGGCGGTCGGCACCGGGCTGACGCTGCGGAGCCCGTCCGAGGCGGTCGCGACCACCAGTCCGACCGGCTCGCCGTCGAGGCCGGGGTCCCCCGTCGCGGACGCGCCGTCCACGATGACCACCACGGCGCCGACGCCGATCGCGTGCGAGCCGGCCGCGCCGCCCTCGTCGTCGGATCCGTCCCGGCCGCGTCTCATCCACATGCCCCGATCCTCGCATCGGGCGTCCCCCGTCGGCGCCCGGCGCGCGGCGACGGCGCCGCACGGGGCGCCGTCGCGACCGGCC
>NZ_JAVCVL010000254.1:0-3491 GCF_032917815.1 Clavibacter sp. MX14-G9D
CGTCCGCGACGGCCGCGGCGGCGGCCCGCACCCGCGCCTCGCGGGGGCCGAGCGGCGGGAGCGGCCACGCGATGCGCGCCGACCCGGGCTCGAGCGGGTTCTCCGCCAGCTCCGGTGACTCCGGGAGCGCGTCGGGCGCGATGAGCCCGACCTCCTGGATCTCGCGGAGGAAGGCGCCGGGAGACCGGGGCTTCTGCTGGGTGGACCAGAACGAGCCGGTGAGGAGGAGGTCGGACCGCGTGCGCGTGATCGCCACGTACGCGAGACGCCGCTGCTCGGCCGCGTTCCGCTCCTCGAGCTCCTCGCCGAAGGCCTCCATCGCCTCGGCGAACTCCTTCTGCGTCTCCACGCCGCGCCAGGCGAGCGAGGGCAGCTCGGCCGAGTCGCCGCGGAACTCGAACGGCAGCGCGCCGAACGCGACCCATCCCCTCTTCTCCCGCAGCGTGCCCGGGAGCTCGCCCTCGACCATGCGGGGCACCGCGACGACGTCCCACTCGAGGCCCTTGGAGCCGTGGATGGTGAGGATCTGCACCGTCCCGGGCTCGGGCTCCTCCGTCCGGGGCGCGAGGTTGTCGCGTCGCTCCGCCTCCGCCAGCCAGGCGAGGAACGGGCCGAGCGTGCCCGCGGAGTCGCCCTGGAGGTAGCCGGCCACCTGCTCGGTGAAGGCCTCGAGGCTCGCCCGGCCGAGCGGGTCCGTCTCGTTGGCGGCGACCTCGATGTCGAGCAGCAGCTCCTGCTGGACCACGGTGACGAGGTCGACCAGGTCGAGTCCGACGCGCGAGCGGAGCACCTGCAGCTGGCGGCCGGCGGCGCGCAGGCGCCTGAGGCCCTCCGGGCTGAGGCCCTCGAGCGCGCGGTGGCCCTCGGGCGCGCCGACCACGAAGTCGAGCGCGTCGACGACGGATCCGACCTCGTCCGGCACGACCGAGGCGCGGAGGCCCTGGCGCACCCCGTCCTCGAGGGGCCGCTGCGCGTGGTCGCGCGCCATGAGCCAGGACGCGATGCGGGAGAGCGCGTGGACGTCCTTCGTCCCGATGCGCCAGCGGGCGCCCGTGAGGAGGCGCACGAGCTCGCTGCCCGCGGTGGGGTCGTGCAGCACGCGGAGCACGCAGACGAGGTCGACGACGGCGGGCTGGTCGAGCAGGCCGCCGAGCCCCAGGACGCGGAAGGGGACGCCGCGGTCCGCGAGCGCGGTGGTGAAGGGCTCGACGCCCTTCAGGGACCGGCAGAGCATCGCGGCGGAGCGGGGGCGGCCGTCCGATCCCGGCTGCCGCAGCCGGTCCGCGAACCACGCGGCGACGCTCGCCGCCTCGTCGGACACGGTCTCCTCGTACGCGAAGTCGAGGCGCCCGTCCCCCGCGTCGGGCCGGGGCTCGAGGCGCGCGACGGGGATGCGGGAGGCCGCGGTGAGCGGCTCGACGATGCGGTTCGCCGCGCCGAGGACCGCGCCCGGGTTCCGCCAGCTGGTGGAGAGCGCGTAGACCGGCACGTCGGCCGCCGCGACGCCCTCGGGCGCGAAGTCGGCGCCGAAGCGGGCGAGGTTCGCCGCGCTCGCGCCGCGCCACCCGTAGATGGACTGGTGCGGGTCCCCCACCGCCATCACCGGCGTGCCGCCGAACAGCGTGGAGAGGAGCCGGGTCTGGACGACGGAGGTGTCCTGGTACTCGTCGAGCAGCACCACGCGGAACCGCGCCCGGTGCTCCTGGACGACCTGCGGCACCCGCTCGCAGATGGCGAGCGCGAACGCCACCTGGTCGCTGTACTCCACGAGCCCGCGGCGGGTCTTCTCCTCCTGGAACGCGATGGCGAGGTCGACGAGCGGCGGCAGCGCGCCGACCGCGGCGACGGCCTCGGCAGCCGGCGCCCTGCGGATCCGCGCGGAGCCGAACGGCAGCTCCTCGAGGCCGACGAACGACCGCGCGAGCCGCACGACCTCCGCCGGGTCCGCCACGTTCTCGCTCATGGCCCGGCTGAGGGAGATGACGGCCTGGGTGATGGGATCCACGCCCCGCCCGAGCTCCAGGAGCCGCGGGTCCGTGCTCTCGACCACGAGGCGGCGCGCCAGCTGCCAGGCCGACGCCTCCGTGAGCACGACCGACTCCGCCTCACGGCCGATGAGGGTCGCGCTGTCGCGGAAGATGCCGTTCGCGAAGGCGTTGTAGGTCTGCACGGTGGGCGTCGCGAAGGCGTCCGCCGGGGCGGCGGCGAGCCCCGCCTGCTGCAGCTGCTCGATGCGGGCGCGGATGCGCACCCCGAGCTCCCCCGCGGCCTTCCGCGTGAAGGTGAGCCCGAGGATCTCCTCGACCCCGATGTGACCGTTCGCGAGGAGCCAGACGACCCGGCTCGCCATGGTCTCGGTCTTCCCGCTGCCGGCGCCCGCGACGACGAGCCCGGGCTCGAGCGGCGACTCGATGACGCGCCGCTGCTGCTCGGTGGGGCTCGGCAGGCCGAGCGTCTCCGCGATCGCGTGGGCGCTCACCGGTCGACGCGCGAGGTCCCCGCGGGCGTCCGCGAGGCCGTCCGCGCCCGCTCCGACCACGCCGCTCGCGTCGTTCCCGCCGCTCATGCCGACACCGCCCGCACGAGGTGGATGCGGTACCGCCGGGCCGACCCCGGATCCCGCTCCCCCAGGTCCGGCGTCCCCTCGAAGGACGCCCCCGCCATGCCCTCGGCCGCGTGGACGATGCGCTCCCGGAACCCGTCGAGCTCCTCGCGGGTCAGCGGCTCCTGCGGCAGCTCGCGGTAGGGCAGGCCGCGGACGCCGCCCGAGACGTAGAGGAGCTTGGCGCCGCCGGAGGGCGCGTCCGCGGGCACCTGCTCGAGCGAGCGCTCGACGAAGGCGAGCTGGTAGGAGCCGAGCTGCGCGTGCGCGGGGATCTCGGCCCGCGACGGGTGGTGCCGGCCGGTCTTGAGGTCGACGATGACCACCCGTCCCTCCTTCGTGAGCTCGATCCGGTCGATCATGCCGCGGAGGCGGGCGACGCCCACCTCCAGCTCGAACGACCCCTCGGCCGCGAGCATCCGCCCGCCGTCGGCCGCGAAGTCGCGGAGGTAGCCGCTGACGCCCGCGATGAGCTCGCCGGCGTGGCGCCGCTCGCGCTCGCCCACCCACGGCGACTCGAAGGGCAGCTCCCCCCAGCGCTCGTCGAGCCGGACCTCGAGGGCCGCGGGGCGGAGGTCGGCGTCCGGGTCGAGGCTCGCCTCCTCCATGACGGCGTGCACGATGGTGCCGATGCCCATGGCGGTGCTGGTCGACCCGCCGGACGCCTGGTCGACGAACCAGTTCAGCGGGGACCGCTCGAACGCCTCCAGGCGCGACGGGGACACGGGGACGCGCGCCTCGGGATCGGAGAGGTCGACGACCGGCTCCGTGGTGGACGGGGCGCGCAGGCCGTACCACTCGGCCGGATCCGCCCCGGTCGCCCCCTCGGCGGCGAGGCGCGCGAGGGCCGACGCGGCGGCGAGGCCCCGCTCCCGCGTGGCGTCGGCCG
>NZ_JAVCVL010000255.1:0-3472 GCF_032917815.1 Clavibacter sp. MX14-G9D
CCCCCCCCCCCCCCGGGGGGGGCGGCGGGGGGGGGGGCGTCGCGCGGTGCTTGCCCTCCGCGGCCCCCCCGCGGCCCGGGAGCCGCTCGCACACGTCGCGGCCCGTGGCGAGCGCCGGGTCGATGTCGATGCCCGCCCACAGCCCCCGGCCGCGCACCTCGAGCACGCCGTGCCCGACCAGGTCCGCGAGCCGGGCGTGCAGCACGGCCCCGAGCCGGCGGGCCCGCTCCTGCGGCTCGCCCGTGGCCAGCATGTCGACGACCGCGAGGCCCACGGCCGCGGCGAGCGGGTTGCCGCCGAAGGTGGATCCGTGCTGCCCCGGCTGGATGACGCCCAGCACGTCCGCGTCGCCGACGACCGCGGAGACGGGCACGATGCCGCCGCCGAGCGCCTTGCCGAGGAGGTAGAGGTCCGGGACGACGCCCGCGTTGTCGCACTCGAAGGTCGCGCCGGTGCGTCCGAGGCCCGACTGGATCTCGTCGGCGATGAACAGCACGCGCTCCCGCGTGCAGATCCGCCGGACGTCCGGGAGGAACGACGCGGGCGGCACGACGATGCCGGCCTCGCCCTGGATCGGCTCCACGAGCACGGCGACGGTGTCCTCGTCGATCGCGGCCTCGAGCGCCGCCGCGTCCCCGTAGGGCACGGTGACGAAGCCGGGCGTGAACGGCCCGAAGTCGGCGCGCGCCTCCTCGTCGTCGCTGAAGCTCACGATGGTGGTCGTGCGGCCGTGGAAGTTGCCGGCCATGACGATGATCCTGGCGCGGCCCGCGGCCACGCCCTTGACGCGGTAGCCCCACGCGCGGGCGACCTTGATGCCGGATTCGACGGCCTCCGCGCCGGTGTTCATCGGCAGGACCATGTCCTTGCCGGCGAGAGCGGCGAGCGCCGTGACGAACGGGCCCAGCCGGTCGTTGTGGAACGCGCGGCTCGTGAGCGTGATGCGCCCGAGCTGCTCGGTCGCCGCCCGGACGAGGTCCGGGTGGGAGTGGCCGAAGTTCACGGCCGAGTAGGCGGCGAGGCAGTCCAGCAGGCGCCGGCCGTCGAGGTCGGTGACCCACGCGCCCTGGCCGGACGCGACCACGACGGGCAGCGGGTGGTAGTTGTGCGCGGCGTGCGCCTCCTCGGCGTGGATCGCGCGGGATCCCGCGTCGGACGCGGCGGGGCGGTCGATGGTGTCGGTCATGTCCTCATCCGTCCCGGTCGTCACGGCCGCAGCTCGAGCGTGCAGCACTTCACGCCGCCGCCGCCGAGCAGCAGCTCGGACAGGTCGACGCCGATGGGGTCGTAGCCGCGCTCCCGCAGCGACGCCGCGAAGCCGACCGCCTTCTCGGCGATCACGACGTGGTAGCCGTCGCTGTAGGAGTTGAGGCCGAGGATCGACGCGTCGGTCGCGCTGACCTCGACGGCGTCGGGGTAGCGGCGCTCGATCTCGTCGAGGCTGGCCGAGTCGAAGGCGCTCGGCAGGTAGGCGATGTTCTCGTCGTCGAGCACCGCGATGGCGGTGTCCAGGTGGTAGAACGACGGGTCCACCAGGCGCAGGGTCACGACCTCGCGGTCGAAGATCCGGGCCACCTCGGCGTGGCTGGTGCTGTCGCTGCGGAAGCCCGTGCCCGCGAGGATCGTGTCGCCGACGAGGAGGATGTCCCCCTCGCCCTCGTTGACCTGCTCGGGCACGCGCACGTCGAAGCCGGCCTCGCGGAACCAGTCCATGTAGGCCGGGCCCTCGGGCTGGCGCTCCGGGTGCTGGAAGCTCGCGCCGTACGCGATGCCGTCGAGGGTGAAGCCGCCGTTGGCGGCGTAGACCATGTCCGGGAGGCCCGCGAAGCCGTCGATGAGGTCGACCTGGAAGCCGAGGCCGACGTAGGTGTCGTGCAGGGTCTGCCACTGGCGCACGGCGAGCGAGGTGTCCGTCGGGACGGCCGGGTCCATCCAGGGGTTGATCCGGTAGACCACGTCGAAGTGGTCGGGGCGGCACATGAGCACGCGGCGGGCGGTCGGCGTGCGGCCGGTCCCGGTCGGGGTCTCGCGGGAGAGGGTGGAGGGCATGGTGCTCCTGCTTCGTGCGGCGCGCCTCGCGGCGCGGTCGTGGAGGCGGACGATGTCCCAGAGCCCCGAGGGGACGCCTTCCGGACAGCCTGGCAGGCGCATCACGCCGGTTCGACGGATCCCGGCGCGGATTCCGCGCGTCAGGGCCCCGTCCGGCGCACGATCCCGCCGTAGGCTCGCGGCATGGACAACCTGGACCACCGGATCATCGACCTCCTCCGCCAGAACGGCCGTGCCGGGTACGGCGACATCGGCGGGACGGTGGGCCTCTCGGCCAGCGCGGTGAAGCGGCGGGTCGACCGCCTGGTGGCCGACGGCGTGATCCGCGGCTTCACGATCCAGGTGGACCCGGCCGTCGACGGCCTGAGCACCGAGGCCTACGTGGAGCTGTTCTGCCGCGGGACGGTCGCCCCCGACGAGCTGCGCCGGATCCTGCAGGGCGTCCCCGAGGTGGTCGACGCGGGCACCGTGACGGGCGACGCGGACGCGATCGTCCGCATCCGCTCCCGCGACATCCCGAGCCTCGAGGACGCGCTCGAGAAGGTGCGCCTCGCCCCGAACGTCGACCACACCCGGAGCGCCATCGTGCTGTCGCGGCTGGTGAACCGGACGCTGGAGTAGCGTGCGGCGTCGCCCTGCCGCCGGCTACGCGAAGAGCGCGACCAGGATCACGACGAAGATGACCACGAAGAGCGCCGGGAGGGCGTAGCGCACGAGGTTCGTGAGGCCCTCGGCGGCGATGATCGTGCGGGCCGCGTGCGAGGTCGCGCCGGAGTCGCGGAGGTCGCGCGAGATGGCGATGGCCTGCGAGGTGATGGAGAACTGGATCGCGGCGCCCATCGCGCCCGTCGCCAGCAGGATGAGGGCGGCCGCGAGGCGCGTTCCGAGATCGGCGTCGGCGAGGCCGGTGCGGAGCAGCACCACGGTGGAGGTCAGCAGGAAGACGGGGCCCAGCTGGCTCGTGATGAGCTGCTTGCGGGCGCGGGACCACATGGTCATCAGCTCGAGCTCGGACATTCGGGGCCTCCCATCGGCGGCCGGTGCGCGCCGCGCTCCCATCCTCCCCTGCCGACGCCGTCCCGTGCGCGCGCCGCGCATGTCGCGCCGTCCGGCGGGAGGCCGGTGGATAGCCTCGGCGCATGGACCCCGAGCCCGGCTACCGCATCGACCCGGGATCCGCGACCCCGCCCTACGAGCAGCTCCGCGCGGAGATCGCGCGCCGAGCCGCGGACGGCGAGCTGACCGTGGGCGCGCGGCTGCCCACCGTGCGGGCGCTCGCGGAGCGGACCGGGGTCGCCGTCAACACCGTCGCCCGCGCGTACCGGGAGCTCGAGGGGGACGGGGTGATCGAGACGCGCGGGCGCGCCGGCTCGTTCGTCGCCGCCCAGGACGACGTGCCCGCGGCGCTCCGGGCGGCCGCGGT
>NZ_JAVCVL010000256.1:0-3471 GCF_032917815.1 Clavibacter sp. MX14-G9D
GAGGAGCTCGACGACGCCGCCATCCGCGGCCTCGGGCGCCGCGCGTCGCTCGTCGTCGACGGGATCCTCGGGATCGGCACCACCGCGAGCCCCGCGCTCCGCGGCGAGGCCCGGCGCGTCGTCGGGGCCCTCCTGAGCGTCGTGCGCGCGGCCGACGGCCCGAGGGTCATCGCGTGCGACATCCCGAGCGGCACGGGCGCGGACGACGGCGCCGTGCCGGATCCGACCGTGCTGCCCGCAGACGTCACCGTCACCTTCGGCGCGGGCAAGGCCGGCCTCCTGCGCGAGCCGGCGCGCGGACTCGCGGGGCGCGTGGTGCTGGTCGACGTGGGGCTCGACGTCGCCCGGCTCGGTCCGCCGGCGGTCGCCGCTCGCGCCTGACGGCATCTACCCAGGTGAGGGAACCGCTCGCTACCCTGAGCCCGTGTCCACCGTCCTGACCCGCACGCTGCGCCTCGTCGCCGCGCGCTGGCCGGCGCTCCTCGCCTGGTACCTCGCGGGCTGGCTCGGGCACTACCTGCTCATCCAGCTCGCCGCGGAGCTCGGCGCCCGGAGCGCGCTGGCGGGGCTCCTGGTGCTCCCGCTCGCGATCCTCGCGCGGCTCGGCGCCTTCATCGCGATGTTCCTCGTGCTGCGGGACGAGCTGCCCGCCTTCGCGGGCGCCGCCGCCGCCGGTCGGGACGCCGTGGACCGCGGCCCGCTGCTGCGGCGCGGACAGCGAACGGCCGACCTCCTGCTCGTGAGCATCCTCCCGTTCTTCGCGTTCTACGCCTCCTGGAAGCTGCTGGCCGACGACACCGTCCAGTACGCCACGACGGCGCTCCGTCGCATCGACTACTTCGAGGAACTGCCCGAGGGCGGCCGCGTCCTCGACGTCGCCCTCGACGCACGCACCGTCGCGGTCGTCGTGCTCGCCTTCACCGGGCGGTTCCTGCTGAAGCGCTACGCCGAGCGGCTGCCGCGTTGGACGGCCCTCGTCGCGGTGTACCTCGAGTCGGTCTGGGTCTACCTGACGCTGTTCCTCCTCACGCAGTACCAGGAGCGGGCGCGGGAGTGGATCGACACCCGCGCCGCGAGCGCGTGGGCCGCCGACGTGCGCGCGGGGCTCACCGGGTACCTGGAGCCGCTCGCCGTGCTGTGGGACGGGTTCGGCTGGGTGGTCGGCCAGGTGGGCGACGTGGTCCTCCTCCCCATCGCGTGGCTGACGCTCGCGGGCGTCGTCTACGGGCGCGCGCTCGCGCAGGCGGCGGCCCGGCGGCGCGCGGCGGATCCGCGGCGGGCCCTCGACCGCGGCTACCTGCGCGTGGCCGACCGGGTGCGGGCGCTCCCGGGCGGGGTCCGCCGCCGCGCGGCCGAGGTGGGCGAGGACCTCCTCAGCCGCTGGCGCCCGCTGGTCGACGCGGTGCGCCTGATCTGGCGCGCGGGCGTCCTGTCCATGGGCGTCTTCGTGCTCGCGTACGCCGTGGTGGAGGCGGGATCGTCGTGGCTGCTGCTCGGCGCCGTCCGGGCCATCGGGCCGCACGACCTGGTGACGTGGTGGATGAACGTCGACGACCTGCTGGGGTTCGGCGTCGACGTGGTGCTGGAGCCGCTGCGCATCTGCCTGATCGCGGCGGCGTACGACCTGTGCCTCCGCCGCCTCGAGGAGCGGCGCACGGCGGCGGGTGAGCCGCCCGCCGCGGCCCGGGAGTCCGAGGACCCCCGGCCGGTCACAGCGTGACGCGGAGGTAGCGCGGCAGCTGGTCGACGGTCTGCACCGCGAGCCGGAGGTCGGCGTCCTCGCCCGCGTCGACCGGCACGAGGAACCCCACGGCGGCCTCGTACCGTCCGAGCCGGGTGGAGTCGCAGCCCGTCGTCGTGGGGTCGTCGAAGTCGAGGTCGAGGTAGCTGGAGGAGGCGGGCTCCCAGATGCGGGCCGAGCGGTCGCCGTCCGCCTCGTCCAGCATCAGGGTGCATCCCTCGGACGCCCAGTCCACGATCGCGTGCGGGATGACGGTCATGCGGACGACGACGAGGTCGGTGCCCACCGGGAGCTCCCGTTCGACGCCCGGGTCGCTCGACCAGCGGATCCGGTCGGTGCCGTCGACGCGCCACGTGGTGGTCCCGAAGTCCGTGTCCGCGCCGACCGCCACGTCGACGGGCTCCACGGGCCGGCCCTCGCGGAACCCGCCCCACTCGTTCTGGAACACGATGCCGACGGTGAGGGGCGCGAGCACCACGGTCGCGACGAGGGCGACGCGGTTCCTCCGCCACCAGCCCGTCATCGCCGGCCCTCGACGGGCTCGTCCGTGGTCACGGCGTCCGCGACGGACAGGCGGGACAGGTCGACGGGGATCACGAGGAGCGAGTCCGTCCGGGCGTCGACGGTCGCCGCGAGCCGGACCACCGCGTCGGCCGTCCCCTCCGACGGCACGGCGTCGCGCGGCACCTCGAACATGAGCGGCCCGTGCACCGGGATGCCGACGGCCAGCGGGCGGTCCGCGACCGTGGCGAGGCCCGGCCGGGTGGAGGCGCTGTACACGTCCTCCCCCAGCACGAGCTCCGCGGTGCGGAGGCCGGCCGCGATCTCCGTCACCACGGCCTCCGCGGTCACGTCGACCACGACCCACGCGCCGGTCGTCTCCCCCACCCAGCCGTTCGACGCGGTCACGCTGCGGGCCGCGCGGACGTCCTCGACGGTCACGGCGACGTTGCGGCCCCGCACCTCCTCGCCGATGCGGCCGTGCACCTCGATGGGCGCCTGCCACTCGGACTCCGTGGGCGCCGTCCGCAGGATGAGGGACGCCGTCGCGATCACCGCGGCGAGCGCGGCCGCCGTGCCGATCCGGCGGAGGGCCTCGCGGCGCGCGGGCGTCACCCGTCCGCTCCCGCGCCGACGTCCTCGAACGGGACGGTGGCCCGCGCCTGCACGAACGGCTCCTCGAAGCGCTCGCCGTAGGTCACGAACCCCTCGGCGCGGTAGGTCTTGTCGTACACGTCGACCGGCAGGTCGGCTCCCGCCTCGGCCTGCACGGCGTCGCCGTCGACCTCCCAGACGAACGCGAGCTCCATGGGCACGTGCGGCTGCAGCTCGGGGCGGGAGGTGCCGTCGGCGAGGAGGAGGACGGCGACCGGATCCGTCTCCTCGTCGATGCCGGCGATGCCGACGGGGCGCAGGTTGTCGGCGGCGCCGGTGCCCGAGGCGGTCGAGACGGGGCCGTCCCAGACGTCCTCGACCGTCGCGACCACGGCGAGGAGCCGCCGCCCGTCCTCCGGCTCGAGGCCCGCCTCCGGCAGCGCGTCGATGAGCCGGGCGCGCTCCACGGCGATCCGGAGCTGGGCGCCCGTGACCGCGTCGCCGGCGCCGAGCGTCGGCAGCGCCTCGACGGGCGCGTCGTCGAGGCCGCCGAACGCGGCGGAGGCCGCGAGGACCACGAGGGTGGAGCCCGTCACGAGCCAGCGGGTCGGCACCCGGTCGGACAGCCGGACGGC
>NZ_JAVCVL010000257.1:0-3464 GCF_032917815.1 Clavibacter sp. MX14-G9D
CGCGCCCGCGACCGGGCCGACCGTGGCGCGTCCGCCCTCGCCCGGCACGAGGAGGCCCGACGGGAGAGCGCCCGCGCGGGCGACCGGGCGCGCGCCGCGATCCGCATGGCCGAGATCGCCAACGCCGTCACGCCGGAGAACTCGCGCGGCGTCACCCTCGGCACCTACGTGCTGCTGCGCCGGTTCGAGGACGTGGTGCAGGCTGCCAACGCGCGGCTGCGCGTCATGTCGAGCGGGCGCTACGAGCTCGAGGTCAGCGAGGAGCGGGAGGCGACCAGCCGGTCCCGGAAGACGGGGCTGGCCCTGCAGATCCGCGACCACGTCGTCGACCGCGTGCGCGAGCCCGCGAGCTTCTCCGGCGGCGAGACCTTCTACGCGTCGCTCAGCCTGGCGCTGGGCCTCGCCGACGTGGTGCAGGCGGAGGCGGGAGGGCTGCAGCTCGGCACGCTCTTCGTCGACGAGGGGTTCGGCACGCTCGACCCGGAGACGCTCGACGCGGTCATGTCCGAGCTCGGGCGGCTCTCCTCCGGCGGGCGCACGGTCGGCATCGTCAGCCACGTGGAGGAGCTGAAGCAGCGGGTGGCCGACCGGATCGAGGTGCGCCGGCGCCCGGACGGGTCATCGACGCTCACGTCCACGGTCTCCGACCCCGCGTGACGCGCCCCGCGGGTCAGCTGAAGGGGTCGCGCCGCTTCGCCGCGAGGTGGCGCCGCCAGTAGAACGCCGCCGCGCCGCCGAGGCCCGCCGCCAGCACGAGGGCCACGACGCCCACGATGCCGAGGCCGCCCCCGGTCTGCGCGGTGACGACGCCGAGCGCCACCATCACGAGGCACGAGCGCAGCAGGATGAAGGCCAGGGACCGGTCGCTCGTCATGCGGCGCCTCTCGGGTGATCGGGTGCGCGCGGGCGGTGCGCGGGGACGAGCCTAGGCGCCCCGGCCGTGCGGATCCGGTGCGCGCTCGGCACGTCGCCCGAGCGCCCGCCGGACGCACGGTGGCCGGGCGACGCAAGCGATCGGGGGACGCCGTTTCGCTCAGTGGATATCCGCTGAGCGACGACCCGCTCTCCCGCGGGGCCGCGCCGAAGCACCCGCAGCCCCGGGGATCCCCGGAGGCGCCCTGCCGCGGGACCACCATGCATGATGAGCGGGAGGGCGGAGACGATCGACGCCGGAGACCGCAGGGACCATGACGACAACGCTGACCCCCATCGGAACGAGGGATCCCTCGCGCCGACCGCGCACGCCGCACGCCGACACCGCCGCGTCCGACGCCGCATCCCTCGTGGATCCGACCGTGGCCGGCACCGCCTCCCTCGGCACCGGGCCGCTCTCGGTCGTCGCCGCCGCCGGCACGGCGATCCTGGGGATGGACGCGGACGACGCGCACCCGACCACGGCATCCGCGACGATCACCGCCCCGGCCGCCCCGGCCGCCCCGGCGGCCCCGGCCGACGCGCTCGCGGCCCCCGACGCCGCGCCGTCCGACGCCCCGGTCGAGCCCTTCCTCCGCGCGGTCATGGCGGGGTCCGACATCGACGAGGCCACCGCGAGCTTCGGCGCCGTGCTCGAAGGGATCCGCTTCGCCCCCGACCGCCGCACCGGCACCTTCTCCTACCGCTACGCCATCCTCGGCGGCGACCGCGTCACCCTGCGCACCTCGCGCATCACGGGCACGCAGTGGGCCGAGAGCCCCCAGCGACCGGAGCACGTCGTCACCTGGTTCCTCGAGGGCAGGATCACGGTCGACCGCGGATCGCGCTCCGTCTCCTCCCAGGGGCAGCTCCCCTTCCTCTTCCCCACCGGACGCCCGTTCCAGTACCAGGCGAGCGCCACCCGTCAGAACTGCGTGCACCTCGACGCGGGCTTCCTCGAGCAGACCGCGACGGAGTTCCACCACGGCCCGGCCCGCCCGCTGCTGTTCGAGCACCGCAGCGTGCCCAGCATCGAGACCGCGACCGTGTGGCGCCGGGCGGTCGCCGCCGCGGCGCCCGTCATCACCGATCCCGACGCCTCCCCGCTGATGCGCCTCGAGGCCGACCTCTCCCTCGCCCGCGCCACCCTGCGCCTGTTCCCGTGGGACGACGTGGAGCTGCCCGACGAGCTCCGGGCGCCGCGCATGGCCCACATCCGCGTGGCCGTGGAGTACCTGCACCACAACGCGCACCTCCCCATCACGCCCGCCGAGGCCGCGGCCGCCGCCGGCATCTCCACGCGCGTGCTCCAGCTGGCGCTGCGCCGCCACCACGGCCAGACCCCCACCGAGTACCTCCGCGGGATCCGCCTGCGCCGGGTGCGCGCGCAGCTCCGGGACGCGACCCCCACCACCACGACGGTCCGCAGCGTCGCCGAGGAGTGGGGCTTCGCCCACCTCGGCCGGTTCGCGGCCTCCTACTCGCAGGCCTTCGGCGAGCTGCCCAGCGAGACGCTGCGGCGCTGATCGCGCGCTCCCGTCGCTAGGGTCGGCACGATGACCGAGGCGATGGAGCGGAGACGGGGACGGGGACGGGGACGGGGCGCGCTGATCGCGGTGCTCGTCGTCGTGGCCGTGCTCGCGGCCCTCTACCTCCTGCGGCTCGGCGCCCTGGCGGTCTCCGCCACCGAGGGCGACGTCCCGGCGGTGTCGGCCATCCCGCTCCCGGAGGGCAGCACGGTGGTCGAGCGCCGCGAGGAGTGCGCATCCGGCGGATGCTGGATCACCGTCTCGGTGCTCCCGCCCGTCGGCACCACCCCGGGCGAGCTCGCGGCCGAGCTGGGCGCGACGCCCCAGGCCCGCCTCCCCGGCACGCCGTGGGACCCGCGCACCGTGTCGCTCCGGGCCGAGGTCCGGGCGGAGCTCCTCGTGATCCAGGCCGACCTGTGGTCGCAGGAGGACGTGCCGTGACGCGCCCCGGCTGCGTGCCCGGGCACCGGCGCTGGAAGCGCGCTGCGTAACTTGCACAGCGGTGTGCAGGATCACTAGCCTGGGTCCATGACCTCCCTCGCCTCCGCACGCGCGCCCCGCAAGGACGCCGCGAGCAACCGCCAGGCCCTCGTCGACGCGGCGGTCGTCGCGCTCGACCGCGACCCCGACGCCTCGCTCGAGACCATCGCCGCCGCCGCCGGCCTGAGCCGCCGCGCCGTCTACGGCCACTTCGCCACGCGCGACGACCTCGTCCGCGAGGTGCTGCAGCGCGGCGCCCGGCGCATCGTCGAGTCGCTGGCGGGCATCACCCACCCCGACAGCCGCATCCACGTCGCGCTCATCGGCGCCCACCTGTGGGCGGAGGTCGAGCAGGTGCGCGTCATGGCGCGGGTCGCCGTGCGCGGGCCCCTCGCCCGCGAGGTCGCCGCCGAGCTCGCGCCCCTGCGCGCCGAGCTGCAGCGCGTCGTCGAGCGCGGCATCGCCGCGGGCGAGCTGCGCGGCGACATCCCCGCCCCCACGCTCGCGCGGCTCGTCGAGGGCGGCGCGCTCGCCGTGCTCGAC
>NZ_JAVCVL010000258.1:0-3452 GCF_032917815.1 Clavibacter sp. MX14-G9D
GCGCACCGTCGCGGGCCGCGCGCTTGCGCTGCGCGTTGGCGCCCTGCGAGCGTCCGCCGCCGTTGGCGCGGCCGCCCTGCGACTGGCGCTGGGTGGCCTCGCGCACCGACTTCGTCTCGCGCGGCGCGGGCTTCACGTACGCCGCGACGGCGCCCGTCAGCTCGGCCACGGCGGGCGAGGGCTCGGTGACCTGCTGCGGGGTGACGTGGATGTCGGCCTTGCGCATGAGGAGCTGCACGTCCTTGCGCTGCGCCGGCAGCATGATCGTGACGACGTCGCCCGCGGACCCCGCGCGCGCCGTGCGGCCCGAGCGGTGCAGGTACGCCTTGTGCTCGGCCGGCGGGTCGACGTGGATCACGAGCTCGATGTCGTCGACGTGCACGCCGCGCGCCGCGACGTCGGTGGCCACGAGGACCTTGACGTCGCCCGCGGCGAACGCGGCGAGGTTGCGGTCGCGGGCGACCTGCGAGAGGTTGCCGTGCAGGTCCACCGACGGGATGCCCGCGTCGGTGAGCTGCTTCGCGAGCTTCTTGGCGTGGTGCTTGGTGCGCATGAAGAGGATGCGGCGGCCGGTGCCGCCCGCGAGCTTCTGCACGAGGAGGCGCTTGGCCTCCACGTCGGACGCCTCGAAGACGTGGTGCGTCATGGCGGCGACGGGCGAGTTCGCCTCGTCCACGGAGTGCAGCACCTGGTCGTGCAGGTAGCGGCGGACGAGCTTGTCCACGCCGTTGTCGAGCGTGGCGGAGAACAGCATGCGCTGGCCGGTGTTCGGGGTCTTGTCGAGGATCCGCGTGACGACGGGCAGGAAGCCCAGGTCGGCCATGTGGTCGGCCTCGTCGAGGACCGTGATCTCCACGGCGTCGAGGTTCACGAAGCCCTGCTTCATGAGGTCCTCGAGGCGGCCGGGGCAGGCCACGACCACGTCGACGCCGGCCTTGAGGGCCGCGACCTGGCGCTGCTGCGAGACGCCGCCGAAGATCGTGGTGGTCGTCAGGTCGTACGCCTCGGCCAGCGGCGCCATGGCGGCCGTGATCTGCGTGGCGAGCTCGCGGGTCGGCGCGAGGATGAGGCCGAGCGGGCGGCCCGGGCGGCGACGGCCGCCGGCGAGCCCGCCGCCGAGGCGGGCGATCATCGGGATGGCGAACGCCAGCGTCTTGCCGGAGCCCGTCTTCCCGCGGCCGAGCACGTCGCGGCCGTTCAGGGTGTCGGGGAGGGTGTCGACCTGGATGGGGAACGGCGTGGTGATGCCGTTCGCCGTGAGGGCCGAGACGAGGGGAGCGGGCACGCCGAGCGCGCCGAAGGTGTCAGTGGACATGCGGGGGAGTTGCCTTCCAGGCAGGGGTCCGCCCCGGCGTGCGGGTCAGCCGGTGGGCGGACACGCACGGAAGCGGAGGATGGCGAAGGCGCCGATGGGCGCATCCGTTCGCCAAAAGAAAGATGTCACCCGCACCCGTCGGCCGGTGTCGGCGATCTGATCGGGGCGAGGAGGGAACGCGTTCTCTCGACGCAGGGAGCACGATGATGTGCTCGCAAGTACCCCCAGCCTAGCGTCAGTCCTGGGAGAACGCCATCTCGCCCACGGGCACCTCGAAGTCGAGGACGTTCCCGGGCGGCGCCAGCGGGCAGGCCCAGGCCGGGTCGTAGGCGCACGACGGGTTGTACGCGAAGTTCAGGTCGACGACGATCGCGCCGGGCGCGGCGGAACCGAGGTCCGCCCCCTTCACGGTGTCGAGCAGGTAGCGGCCGCCCCCGTAGGTGCCGCCCTCGCGCCGGTGCGACGCGTCCTTCACGGGCAGGTGCAGGCCGCCGCCGTAGCTCGCGAGGCGCCATACGTCGAGGCTCCCGCCGTCACGGCCGTCGGCCGCCGGCAGGTGCACGGAGCCGAGCAGCTCGAACGGCACGACGCCGTCCGTGCCGGTCTCGACCTCGTGGCGCTCGTCGCCCCGGTCGTCGTGGACCTCCAGCTCGAACCGCCAGGCCGGGTCGTAGGCGGCCACGTCGAGCCGCTCGAAGTCGGCGCGGTGCTCGGGCAGGAGCGGCGTCGCGGGGTGGCTGCGGAACATGTCGTCGCGCGTGCGGCGCCAGAGCGCGTGGGCGCCGGCGGGATCCGTCTGCGCGACCCAGCGCACCTCCGCGTACATCTCGTGCGTGCGGCGGCGCCAGTCGGCGACGTGGAGGGCGGTGGCGGCGGAGGGCATGGGGCCACCGTACGCGGACGGGCGGTCCGCCTCGGATCCGGGGGCGCGGGACGTCAGCCCGCGGACACGTCCGCGGCGGGGGAGGCGTCGCCGTCGGGCCCGGCCTCGGGCTCCCAGTCGTACGCCCACGTGGGCGCGAGCTGTCGCAGGCGGAACGCGCGCCACTGCCAGAACGCCCAGAAGGTGGGCCACATCGCGGGGCCGAGGAGGCCCGCCTCGAACTCGAGCTGGTCGCGGAAGAGCGTCTTGAGGCGGCCGTCGGCGTCGGGGCCGGCGGGATCCGCGGAGACGGCCATGCTGTGCCGCATGCTCGTGGGGATCGCCATGAGGCCGGAGAGCCCGTGCCCGTCGTCCCGCACGATGCGGACGCCCTCGACGCGCGGCTTCATGTCGCGCAGCCGGATGCTCTGACGTCCCGCGGTGACCGGGCCCGCCTGCATGGCGGCGACGTGCTCGCGGCCGTCCCAGCTGGAGGGGAACCCGCCGTCCTCGAGGGGGACGAAGTCGACGAGCGGGCCCGCGACCTCCCGCATGACGGTCGGCGAGTGGAGCGCGCGCCAGGCGGCGTCGGGATCGCAGTCGAGGATGGTCTTCAGCAGCACGCGCATGACCCCAGTGTGCTCCGCGCGGCTGGGCGTGCCCGACGGCCGGCCGCCGTGGGACAGGATGGGACGGACATGATCAGGTACTGGGTGGGCGTCGTCTCGCGCGACCGCGTGCTCGACGGCCTGGACCTCGGCATCGCGCAGGTCAACCGCGGGGCGCGCGAGCCCGTCGAGCGGCTCGGCGAGGCCGACGGCTTCGTCTACTACTCGCCGCGCGAGTCCTACCCGGACGGGCAGCTCCTCCGCTCCTTCACCGCCATCGGCCGCGTCGCCGACGCCGCCCCGTACCAGGGCCGCGTGGGCGAGTGGCGCCCGTGGCGGCGGCGGATGGACTGGGACCTCGGCGCGGTCGACGCCCCCATCCGCCCGCTCGTCCCCGTGCTCGACTTCACGCGCGACGCCCTCGAGTGGGGCCGGAAGCTCGCGCCCGGGCTCCTCGAGATCTCCCGCGACGACTTCAAGGTGATCCGCCAGGCCATGCGCCGCGGGGCGCCCGAGCCGTCCCGCCGCGTCATCCGCGGAGGTGCGGGCCCGTGGACGCCCGTAGCATCGGATCGTGACCTCCTCCGCTGACGCCGCGCACCCCGACCCGTCGACGCAGGCCCGCTACCAGGTCCGGCTCGACGGCGGCGTGGCCGGCGCCCGCCCC